>CAYGVQ010000016.1:0-13682 GCA_964353515.1 uncultured archaeon | reverse complement strand
CTATAGCGAACACGAATATCATGGGATCCATGATCACGCAACCACCACCTAAATCTCTCCATTCCTGATTTTATCACAATAATTGAATAGTGTATTTAAAAAAATTTTGTTGCCGTCTACTTAAATATCAATTTCCCGCAGCCGCAGAAATCACAGGAAAAGCGGGGCGAAGACCAGCGCAACGATTGACATGAGCTTTATCAGGATGTTGAGGCTCGGGCCGGCCGTGTCCTTGAACGGGTCGCCTACGGTGTCGCCGATCACCGCGGCCTTGTGCGTCTCGCTTCCTTTCCCGCCGAGGTGCCCTGCAGCGATGTACTTCTTCGCATTATCCCATGCGCCGCCGGAGTTGGCCATCATGATGGCCAGCAGGAAGCCCGTCGCCGTCGCTCCCGCAAGCAGGCCGCCGAGGGCTGCGGGCCCCAGGATGAAACCCATCGCAAGCGGAGCGATTATCGCTATGAAGCCGGGTATGATCATCTCCTTCATCGCGGCTTCGGTGGAGATGGCGATGCATCTGTCGTAGTCGGGTTTCGCCTTCCCCTGCATCAGGCCTTTTATTTCCCTGAACTGCCTGCGGACTTCGATGATAATGCGCGAGGCTGCCTTGCTGACCGCGCTCATCGCGAAAGAGCAGAAAACGAAAGGCAGCAGCGCGCCTATGAAAAGGCCTGTTATCACGTAAGGGTCTGTGATGGACATCGAGAACAGGCCAAAGGTCTGGCCATAGACGACGAAGAGCGCCAGCGCCGTAAGCGCGGCGGACGCGATGGCAAAGCCCTTACCTATAGCGGCTGTCGTGTTGCCTATCGAATCGAGCGTGTCCGTCCTCTTCCTCACCTCATCACCGAGGCCGGCCATCTCTGAAATACCGGCTGCATTGTCGACCACAGGGCCGTAGCATTCTGTGGCAAGCGTTATGCCGAGGGTGGAAAGCATGCCTACTGCAGCGATTGCGATGCCATAGAGACCTGCGAACTGGTAGGAAATTATTATGGCGGTGCCCACTGTTATCACGGGGATTAACGTGCTTCTCATACCGACCGCGAGACCAGTGATTATGGTCGTGCCCGCGCCTGTCTGCGACGCCTGCGCGATGGAGTTGACAGGGCCTTTGCCTGCGGAGGTGTAGTATTCAGTGGCAAGACCTATTATTACGCCAGCGACGAGGCCGGAGACGGTCGCGAGCCATATGTTCACTGCGGCCGTGCCCGCGATGAAATAAAGGAGGGGATACGAAAGGAAGAACATTATCACCGAAGCTGCTATTGTGCCGCGGTTCAGCGCGGCCTGGGCGTTGCCGCTTTTAGTCCTGACGAAAAACGTCCCTGCTATGGATGCCAGGATTCCAATAGCAGCGAGCATCATGGGCAACACTGCTCCCTGGAAAGATGAGAACACGACTCCTATCGCCATCGCGGCTATTATCGAGTTGACATAACTCTCGAACAGGTCGGCTCCCATGCCAGCTACGTCGCCGACATTGTCGCCGACAAGGTCAGCGATTACTGCCGGGTTGCGCGGGTCGTCTTCAGGGATGCCTTTCTCTACCTTGCCCACGAGATCCGCTCCGACATCCGCACCCTTGGTATAAATGCCGCCGCCGACCCTGGCGAAGAGCGCGATGGAGCTCGCTCCGAAACCGAAGCCGTAGATTATGCCGGGGTCGCCGAAAATGAAATACAGCACTGAAACGCCGAGGAGGCCGATGCCAACCACGCTGAGGCCCATGACTGCGCCGGACGAGAAGGCGATCTTAAGGCCGCTGTTAAGGTCCTTCCTGCAGCCTTCGACAGTCCTCGAGTTCGCCAGCGTTGCGATGCGCATGCCTATGTTCCCGGTCAGGGCGGAGAAGAAAGCGCCGATGACGAAGGCCAGAGCTATCTCCTTCCCGATGAGGAAGTACAGCACAAGCGCCATGACTGCAACGAAACCTATCAGGAACTTGTACTGCTTGTTAAGGTAAGTCAGGGCGCCTTTGTGGATTATCCTGCTGAGCTCCTTCATCTTATGGTTGCCAGCTGGCTTCCTGAGAACGTAAAAGGAAAGCGCTGCCGCGAAAAGTATTGCAATGACGCCCGAGAAGAACGAAAAATATTCCAGCTGCAGAATTACCACCCCGCCCCTGCCTTTTGGCGTTGCCCTTAATTTAATTTATTGGCCGAGCCCCTATAATAAGGCGGCCCAAAATTATTTAGCGGACCGTGGCCATTATTTAAAGATGATAGAACAAATCATCGCGCTTGTCATTTTCATAGCCTGCTACGCCCTCGCCATCTCGAGGAAAGTCAAGCTGGCATACGTTTCCCTTGCCTCGGCAGGGCTGCTGATTCTCGCGGGCATAGTCTCGCCGCAGGCCGCGCTGTTCACGTCGATAAAATGGGACGTCCTGGGCATCTACTGGGGCTTCATGATGGTGTCGATGATTTTCAGCGACAGCAAAGTGCCGGCCCTTCTCGCGGGCAAGATAGTTGCAAGGGCAAAAAGCGAGAAATACGCCATCCTTTACCTCTGCATAATAACCGCATTCCTCTCGTCATTCATGGAAAACGTGGGCACGGTCCTGATGGTCGCGCCCATAGCCATAGAGCTTTCGAAAAGGACCAAAACGAGCCTTTTCCCGTACATGGTCGCGGTTGCCGTGAGCGCGAACGTCGTCACCACGATGACCATGATAGCGGATCCGCCCGCGCTGATACTGGCCATACAGACGGGGATGAAGTTCTTCGATTTCTACTGGTTCCAGGGCAAGCTCAGCCTCGGAGTCATGACGTTCTTCGGCGTCGCTGCCGCTCTCGCAAGCCTGTTGTTCATATTCAGGAAAATGAACAAGAAAATCGAGGCGCCGGCAGAAAGGGTAAAGATAAAACGCCTTCCGCTCGTGATTTTCGTGGCGAGCATATTGGCGCTGGCGGTCGGGCCCTATCTCAGCATAAGCCCGGGCATAATAGGAGTCGCTGCCGGTATGGTCTCGCTTGCGGCCGAGAGGGGCAAGAGCAGGAAAATGCTGAAGGAGTTTGACTGGAACTCATTCTTCTTCATCACGGGCATATTCGTCGTGGTAAGCTCGCTTGAAATAACAGGCCTGCTGAGCGAGCTGGCAAACTTCTTAGGAGGCATGGGCATAAGCAACGCGGCCGTCATGCTGGCGATAGTGACATGGATGTCCGTCGCGGCGTCGTCGTTCATAGACAACGTGCCTTATACCGTCCTTATGATACCCGTCTGCACCCAGATCGCGTCCATCCTCAGCATAAACCCCTTCCCCCTGTATTTCGGCATGCTCATCGGGACGGGCATAGGAGGCAACATCACGCCCGTTGGGGCGACGGCGAACGTCTTCGCCTGCGGGATAGCGGAAAAGCACGGGTGCAAGGTGAGACTGAAGGATTATCTCAAAATAAGCCTGCCGTTTTCCGTCATTGCCGTGCTGGTCGCGCACATACTGCTCCAGCTGCTGTGGCTGTGAAAAACAGGCAGTTTAAAGAAACTTCAGAATCTCGCTCAGATCCTTCTTCTCTATCACGACGTCGCAGACTTTCTTGAGCTTCTCGGACTTCGAGTTGAAGGCAATCGATAAGCCAGCGATTTCCGCTGCCTCGACGTCGTTGTCGTAGTCGCCGACGAAAACGCACTCGTCCGGCGAAATGCCCTCCCGCCTGCAGATCTCTTCCAGCAGGGCGGCCTTGTCCTTCAGCTCGCTGTCAGTGACGATGTTTTTAATGCTGCCGTCGCTGTTGAAAAAAAGGCGGTGCACATAGACGTAGTCGAATATATTTTTATAGTCCGGCAGGAGCTTTTCCAGCACGAGCTGCAGGCTCCATGAGATGACAGCGATTTTGCAGCCCCTGGCTTTCAGCGCTTTAAGGGTTTTATTTGTGCCCTTCATGAGCTTTAGGGATGAGAACGCCTTCAGCATGGAAGCCCTGTCGGCTCCGTGTTTTTTAAGGAGCTTGATGTCATCGATTGCCCACTGGCCGTAGGTTATTTTGCCCGAGCGGAACTGCTCGCGGAGCGCGACCCTTTCAGGATGAGCGTCTATGCCGAAGAACCGGTGCAGCGTGCTCCAGACGGAAGCGGTGCCGTCGACTATTGTGCCGTCCAGGTCGAAGGCCACGAGTTTGTATTGGCGTTTCATCCGCAGCCTCTCTAAAGCCCGCCCGCCTCGACGAGGTACTTGCCCTGGCGCAGCGTTATGAGCCTCATGCCGGCCTCGTTTATCCTTTTTATGAGATCCTTGTCCTGCGTGCAGATTACATAGCCTTTCTCCCTCGCGAGCCTGAATATCTCGTTGTCGACCTGCGCTACATCGCCTTTAGTCTTGAGCACGGTCACGTCGCAGTTTCTCACGAGTTCGAGAGCGAGTCTCGCGCACCTCGAGACCTTGCCGCCCCTGGTGGAGAATTTCTCGAGCTCTCTGACAACAAGGTCGAGAGTGAAGACTTCTATGTAGCCGAGGCTCAGCAGTTCGGAGAAAATGTCTACCTTGAACTCCCCCGGTATCATCAGAAAATTCGTGTCCAGCAGGGCCCTCATAACGACTTGTTGTTGTTCAGGAATAAATACATTCGCCCACCTAAATATTATTATTATACCCAAGCGGTAATTGCAAAAACGCAAAGGTCGATTTGTGCATGATAAGGCTTGAAAAAATCATCCTCCAGGGCTTCAAATCCTTCAAGCGCCCGACGACGATTGCCTTCCCCGCGAACTTCGTCGTGGTGACAGGGCCGAATGGCTGCGGCAAGTCGAACGTCGGCGATTCGATCGCCTTCGTCCTCGGCCGCGCGTCTTCGAGGCATCTTAGGGCGAAAAAGGCGCAGGATCTGATATTCCACGGCAGCAAGAGCAAGGCCCCTGCGGATTTCGCCAAGATAAACCTCTTCTTTTCGAATGAGAAAAAAGTCCTTCCCATCAGCGAGGATGTTGTAACCGTAACCAGAACGCTGAACAAGGAAGGGGTTTCATCGTACCGCATGAACGGCAGGATAACTACCAGGCAGCAGATTCTCGATATCTTTACACAGACCAGGCTCAACCCGGGCGGGCACAACATAATCAAGCAGGGTGATGTCGCGAAAATGATAGACATGAACCCCCTCGAAAGGAGGGAGATAATAGACGAGATTTCCGGCATAACCGAATACGACGAAAAAAGGGAGCGTGCGCTTAAGGAGCTTGAAAAGGTCGATGAGAAGGTCAGGGAAGCTGAAATCATCCTCGAGCAGAAGGAGCAGATAGTAACGAAGCTGCAGAAAGACCGCGACGCTGCGCTGGAATATCGCAGGCTTCAGAACGAACTCGAACTCGCGAAGGCAACGATAACCTGGAAAGAGTTTTCCTCAGCTGAAAAAAACATAGGGGGCATAGGAGAAGAAATCGCGGAGAAGGAAAAGGCATCGCAAAAGCTGGACGAGGAGATTAAAAAGACGGACAAGGAGATGGAGGCAAGGGAAAAAGAGCTTGACAACCTCATGAAAGAGGTGATGAAAAAAGAAGAGATAGAGGTGACCAAGAAGCTTTCGAAAATCGAGGCGTCCGTCGAGAGCAAGGAGAACCTTATAGCTTTGAACGAGAGGGAAATCCAGCGCCTTAATGAAATGGTCAGGAATCTCAGCATGCTCGGCAGGGGGATAGCGCCCAACCTGAAGCCTGTCCTTGAGATGGGCGGCGTCTTTGGCCTGGTGAAAGACCTGATAGAAATCCCCGAGAAATACAGGGTCGCCGCCGACGTCGCAGCCGGGCCCCACATGAGCGACATCGTTGTCGAGAATCTTAACACTGCAATCAGCTGCGTGAAGTACCTTAAGGAGAAAAAACTGGGAAGGGCAAGGTTCCTGCCACTGGACAAAATCCGAGCATCAACAAAGCAGCAGCTGCCTGACGGCACGCTAGGCTGGCTTTCGGATCTGGTGCACCATGAGAGACAGTACACGCCCGTTGTTGAATACGTTTTCGGCAGGACCGCATGCATCAACGACATCGAACGCGCGAAAAGGATCGCTGAAAAGAACCGCGTGAGGATGGTCACGCTGGAAGGCGACCTATTCGAAACATCCGGCGCAGTCTTCGGCGGATACTACACTAAGAAAGCGCAGGCCGAGCCGGAGACCAAGAAATACGAGCAGGAGAAACGCAAGCTGGATGAAGAGAACAGGATCATAAAACTCGAGATCGAAGAGCTTGAAAAACAGCTGGGAGAGCTCAACAAAAAGGTCAAGGATGCGAAGGCCTTTGATTTCCAGAGCAGCATGAACAAGATAAAGGACGACATAGCGAAACTCAGCGAAAGGAGAAGGGAAGCCTACGACAAACGAACGAATCTCCAGGAAGAGCTCAACAGGCTGAGGATAAACAGGGCGAGATACGAGGCGAACTTCGACAACCTGCAGCTGCAGTGGGATGAGAACAAGAAGAACTGGCAGGCGATAGATGCGAAGGACAAGGAAGTTTACCAGAAGAAAGGCCTTCAGGTTCTAAGGGATACCGAAAGGGAAACGCTTGCGAAGATAGCGTCGCTCGGCCCGGTCAACATGAAGGCTGTAGAGGAATTCGAGGTCCTCCACGAGGAGTTCGAGGAATTCAGGGAAAGGGTCGAGCAGATATCCAAGGAAAAGGACAGCATAGTCAGAAGCGTCGCTGAAATCGAGAACAAGAAGCGAGAGGTGTTCATGAAAACGATGGCTGACATGTCAAAGCTTTTCAAGGAAATCTACAGCGAGCTTACCAGCGGCGAGGCTGACCTCGGCCTCGAAGTCGCCGAGGACATAAATTCCGGGCTGCTTATTTCGGCGCAGCCGCCCGGCAAGAAGCTGCTCTACATTGACTCGATGTCAGGCGGGGAGAAAGCCCTGACTGCACTGGCATTCCTTTTCACCGTGCAGAAATACAAGCCGTCGCCTTTCTACGTGCTTGACGAGATAGACGCGGCGCTCGACAGGCCGAACACCAGGCGCGTCATAGACATGATAAAGAAGCAGTCAAAAAACGTGCAGTTCATAATAATCTCCCACAACAACGACATGGTGAAGTCTGCGGAAATAGTTTACGGCATTTCCATGGAAGAAGGGGAATCGAAAGTTATAGGGGTAAAGCTGCCTGAAGAGAACAACTAAGGTTTCAAAAATCCAGAAGGTCGCCGATACGCATTTTGGTTGCGCTTATTTTACCTGCCTTTATTTCGAGGACCCATCTGCAGCATTTCTTCGGCATGTAAATTCTCCACGTTTTCGGGTTTTTGGAAAGCGGTTTTACGTTTTCCCTGACATCGACCACTCTTTTGTCCTCATCGATAAAAACCAGGTCGAGCGCGAACCTCATGAAAGGCATCCATATGCCGGGCTTGGTTTCATCTTTGAAATCCATCAGCAGGCCTCCGTCTTCTGCGAGCGCTGCGCGGAACATGAGGCCTTTCGTTTTCGACCACGGCGAAGCCGCGACTTCGGCTTTTTCAGCGAGAACGGTTTTTCTCGTCAGATTAACGATCTTCATAAGAATAATTGGCGCCGCTCTTATTTCTTTTCGTAGGAAGCCGTCTCTATGCCGGCGTCCTTCAGAATTTTCATACCTTCGTCATCGGGATAAATCTCGACGTAAACAACCCTTTTTATGCCAGCGTTCACGATCATCTTGGCGCATATCTTGCAAGGCTTCGCGTTCACGTAAAGCGTCCCGTCCTCCATTCTGAGCGGATCGCCGCGGATTATAGCGTTCTGCTCCGCATGGACGCCGCGGCAAATCTCGTGCATCATCCCTGACGAGATTTTCAGTTCGTTGCGAAGGCAGCCAATCTCGATGCAATGTGGCAGACCACGTGGCGCGCCGTTGAAGCCTGTCGAAACTATGATGTTGCCCTTGACTATCACCGCTCCGATATTTCTCCTCATGCACGTCGAGCGCTTCCCCACCTGCTCGACTATGTTCATCCAGTACTCGTCCCATGTCAGGCGGTTGTTTTTGGATTTCGCGTGCTTCTTGGCTTTTTTCTGTTTCATAGAATCATAACCCTTATTATATATTCATATTAATAAATCTATCCGCCTTTTTCTCCTTAAAGATTTTTTGTCAGGGAAAAATTAGGGACCAAAGGAAAATTTTTATATACCATTGGCGCCAACATAGATTATGGCCGTTACGCTCGAGCAATTGCTGCAGAATGAATATTTTGTTGCGCTTGTGATATTTGTAGCATCAGTTGTAATAGCCAAAATTATAAATTTCATCCTGAAAAACTACGTAAAGAAAATAACCGAAATGACAAAGAGCAATCTCGACGACATTATCCTCAAGACGACCACAAAGCCGTTTTATCTTTTGATTATCTTCATCGGCCTTTACTTTGCCTTTAAGAGAATATCTGTACTCAACCCCCATGCGTTATGGGTCGATAATGGCTTTTTAATAATCTGCGTTTTCATCATCGCTTTCATCTTTTCGAAGATTTTCGCAGTCCTGATAAACCATTGGCTGCGCGTGCAGCAGAAGTACGAACAGACGCCAAAACTCATAAGCAAGATAGTTGCCGTGGTAGTATACCTTATTGCCATACTGGTAATACTGGGCTATTTCAAGGTCGAGATAACGCCGATAATCGCGGCGTTCGGCCTCGGCGGCCTGGCGGTTGGTTTGGCGCTGCAGGACACACTTTCGAATTTCTTCGCCGGCCTGCACATCATCACGGACAAGCCGATAAATGTCGGCGATTTGGTGGAAATAGAAGGCGGCACCATAAGAGGAACGGTTGAAGACATAAGCTGGAGGTCCACGAGGATTAGAAAATGGGATGACAACATTGTAATCGTGCCGAACTCGAAGCTTGCAAGCGGCATAATAACCAACAACTCCCTGCCTGCGCAGCAATTGAGCTTTACTATGAAATGCGGCGTCAGTTACGGCTCGGACCTAAAAAAGGTCGAGAAGGTGACGCTAGACGTGGCGAAGAAAATACAGCAGACCGTTCCCGGCGCTGTCAAGGACTTCGAGCCCGTGATGAGATTTGACGAATTCGGCGATTCTAACATAAACTTCTTCGTGGTATTGAGGGCGGACGCCTTCGGCTCAAAGTTCCCGGTGACCCACGAATTCATAAAAGCGCTTAAAGAACGTTTTGACAAAGAAGGCATCGAAATATCGTGGCCCGCCAGGAAGATATATTACGGCCACGAGAAGAAGGCGAAGAGGAAAAGGTAATCAGATTTCTATAATTTTTTGTTCATCCTTTAGTTCGTTCAGCTGGTTCTTTACGTCCTTCGCGATGGCCTGACCGATGATGCGCGACAGGCTTTCGAGCGGGATTTTTCTCAGGTCTGCGAGCGAGCGCAGGTTCGCGCCGAAAAGCATCCTCGCCCTGACGCGGCCTATGCCCTTCAAACGCACGAGCGGCAGCAGTTCCTCCCGGATGCCGTACTTGATGCGTATGCGCGTTTTCCTTATGTGGCTGAGCAACTCCTTGTGACCTGTGAGGAGGGCGAGCTCCTGCGCCGAGTAAAGCAGCCAGTCTGCATTCGATAGCCGCACGTGCAGCTCTCCAGGAGCGACGCCGAAGTTCTCGAGAATCCTGTCCTCGCCGAGCTCCTCCATCCATTCGGAGAAGAACCAGGCCGTCTTCAGCGAGCGGATGTAGTCGTCGTATTCGATGTCCCACGGGTTCGGCGGCTTCTCCAGCAGCATGCCCTCGCCGCCGGTCATGAACTCGTTGATTTTTTCCATGTCGTTCTTCCTCAGCGAAAGCGAAGGCTGCATTTCTATCGTTCTCGAAATCAGTTGCATAAGCGCGAAGTGATGGATGTAGTCTTTAGCCTTAGCGATGTTTTTAATCAGGAAATCCGCGGTAAGCGGATCGATGTAGAGTTCCGAAACCCGTCTGCCTATGAGCGTCGCTTCCAGTTTTTCCTCTCCTTTCGCGATTTCGCTCGCGCGGCGGAAAGGATTGTCTCTGACAAGCGTATCGCCCTTGACGAAGCCGAAACCCTTGAGCATTTCTATTACGGCGTCGAGCTTCGCGTTGAGCTGGGAAAGATCGCCGTACTGGTGGGCGTAAAAGGTCCTTGAGAAGAATTCGAAAAGCCCCTGCTTCGAATGGGCGAGGCCGCTCGCTATCAGCGCGAGCGAGTGCATGCGCAGGACAGGTTCGACGCCAAGCTTCGACTGGATTTCCTCCGGCTCGCCTGTGATGTATTTGTCATAAACATATGCCGCATCGCCTTCGTTCTTCGCGATGAGTATCGCCTCTCCTTCAGTATCATATTGAGGGCGTCCGGCACGACCGCACATTTGTTGCACTTCGAGCACAGGGATATAGTCGCTCCCGTATCCGGAAGAGAAGCGCTTCAGGTCGCGTATCACGACGCGGTAGGCGGGAAGGTTGACCCCCCACGCAATCGTGGGCGTCGCGGTGATGAACTTTATCGCGCCTTCCTTGAAGCCGTCCTCTATCGCCTTCCTCTGCTCGTTGGCCAAGCCTGCGTGATGGAAGGCGACGCCGTTGAGGATTTGGTTGGAAAGCTTCTCGCACTGGAGCGTCGGCCGCTCGACCGCTCCCAGAATCTTCTGCGAGATGCGCTTTAGCTTCTCCCTATCCTCCGCCCCGATCTGCGGGCCTATGATCTTGCCGAGGTTGCCTGAAAGCGCCTCGGTGCTGTTCCTGGTTGAAACGAAAATGAGCGCCTGTTTCTTCCGTTTCAGCGTGTCCCTTGCAATCTCGATGTCCGGCGAAAACTCATCACCGATTTCCTCGGCAGGTTTCTTCGGATGATAGTGTACCTTTCTGTCGAAGCATACGCCCTTGTAAAGTTTGACGGGCCTGTATTCCGAAAACATCGCCTTTGCATTCAGCCACTCGGCGATTTCCTTGTAGTTTTTTATCGTCGCCGACAGCGCGAGCAGCTGCGGGTTGGCGAGCTGCCGGAGCTTCGTGATGGTTATCTCGAGCGTCGGCCCTCTTCCCGGGTCGTTCAGGAGGTGGATTTCATCTATGACGACAAGGCCGATCTGCCCGACCCAAGGTATGCCATGCCGAAGAAGCGAGTCGAACTTCTCTGAAGTCACGATTATCAGATCGAACTTCGCGAGCCACGGGTCGTTCGAATCCAGATCGCCCATGCTCAGGCCGATGCGTATTCCGAGAGACTCGTATTTTTCCTTGAACTCGTGATATTTCTCGCTCGCCAAAGCCCGCAGCGGCACGATGTAAACCACCTTCATGCCCTTTTTAATCGCGTTGAGCGCGGCGAATTCCGCGACTAGCGTCTTGCCGCTGGCCGTCGGCGCGGCGACCACGAGGCTCTCGCCTTCCAGAAGCCCGAGTTTCAGGGCCTCTTCCTGGACAGGGTTGAGTTTCGCGATGCCGGACTTGTCAAGGACCTGTTTCACGACAGGATTCATGGACATAGATATAAAATAGGTAATTAAAATTAAATATGGTTTTTTCATGATTTCAAAAATATACTATTCCCGCACAGATAACAACGCCGCATTCGCCGCGAAGATAATGCAGCAGTTCAGCAAGGAGATTGAAGATAAGAAAAAAATTTTCGTAAAGCCGAACATCGTTTCTTACGAGCCTTATCCAACGACGACGCACCCGGACGTGTTGCGCGCCGTCCTGTCCAGGCTGCCTAAGGCGGCGGAGGTGACGGTCGCGGACGGCACCGTCCCGGATTCGCCGGTCACCATAGGCTTCGGTAAAAGGGATGTCATTAAAAACCATTATCTTGCGAAGGTATGCAAGGAATTCGGCCTTGAACTGAAAAATCTTTATGACCTCGGCTTCAAAAGGGTTGCAACCAGTTCGGGGTTTTCTTTGCCTGTTTCCCGGGTCGCGCTTGAGGCTGACTATATGATATCCCTGCCTCTCATGAAGACGCATTGCCTGAGGAACATCGGCGTAACGGGCGCGTTGAAAAACAACTTTGGCCTGCTCCCCGCAAAGGAAAGGATAATACTCCATTCTTCCGGCGGAGGCCTGCCCTTCAGGGCTACAAGGAAAATATTCGGCGATAGGAGCGACAAGCCTCTGTCCTTTGCAAGGAAGGTGCTGGGTCTCAAGAAGGAAATAAATTTGGCCATAGCACAGCTAAATGTAATAAGAAAACCGGACCTTTTCATAGTCGATATGGTCGATACGCTGATAAACGCAAATGAAGTCAGGCACGGCGGCATAAGAAAAAAGGCCGGTTTTATGTTCGCCGGCAAAGATCCTGTGGCGCTGGACTGCTTCGGCCTGGAGATACTGAGGAAGCTTGACCCCGCGCTCAGCGAAAGGGAATGGTATCAAATTCCTGCGATAAAATATGCGGCCCAGCTCGGGGTCGGGAGCAATGACTTCGAAAAGATCGAAATGAGGTGTTAGATATGATGGCACGTATCCATTTGCTTGTTGCGGGCGATGTGCAGGGGGTTTTCTTCCGTGCGAACACGAGGCGCGTGGCGAGCGAGATTGGCGTGACCGGGTGGGTAAGAAATCTGCCGAATGGCATGGTCGAGGTCGTCGCCGAAGGCAGGAAGCCGCAGCTCGACCGTCTGATCGAGTTCTGCAGCAAAGGCCCGGAAGGCGCGAGGATAGATGACATCGACATAAAATGGGAGAAATTCAAGGGCGAGTTCAGGAGTTTCGAGGTCAGGCATTAGGCTGGAATTCAAAGCCCCTGCGCAATATCTTGCCGTTTTTTCCAACCTTATGGCCCATCTCTGCGACCATTTTCTTTGCTAACGCATATCCCCATTCCGAACTCCCTTGGTATTCGGCACGTTTCCTTGGAGATACAACTTTTGTTTCAGGCGGCAGGGCAAAATCCCCCAGAATCTTTTTCAGGGCCTTTTCCACCTCTTCGGGAGAACCTGATATCCCTATCAGCGGGCCTTCGGTTTTGACGACTGTTAATTCAACATCAATTTCTGGTGATCCTCTCGAGATGCTTCCGACCATCTTCTTGTACCTGCCAAGAATGCAATCAGCGTTCTGCCAGCTGGCTGCCTCATAACCCGGACAATAATTTTTAGGGTCAAAAACCCTTTCGCAGTACAACAGCGCGACCCTTTCCTTATTGTTGTGCATAAACATTTTATAAACTGATAAAAAGCAATTTAAAACAAGCTTGTCATCAGAAAACAAGCGGTTTTTATAATTTGTGCTCAACTCTTAATTTATTCAGAAAACTGTCCGTGAAAGATTCGGTTTCTCCTTGAGGCGGGATTCTCTCTTCCAGCCTCATCTGGCCGCCCATGGCAGCATAGTTCAAAATCCTTTTAGTTTGCCTGTCGATTTTGATGCCACCTGCCAGAAGAAGGTACTTGGCCGGGTTGCCGAAGCCCTGCAGAAGAAGGGATGCGGCAAGACCTATTACAACATCTTTCCCTTCTCCGCTGATGTCTCCATCTTCGCATCCGTAGCGTTTTTTTAAATAGGACAGCACGTCACAAACGTGAAGTCCGTCAAATGCCTTCGAGTGTGGCAAATCGAATCCGCGCCAGAAATTCTCATTATTGTTATACTTCCCGAAAGGCATTTCATCAGCTCCATCAAAAAATTCAAGAACTATATTTAACTCTAATTTATTTAAAACTTTCGTGTTCAGAAGCGGAAAATCAGGCCGTCGAGAACAAGTTCGCCTGCCCCCAGCGGGATTAATTTCTGGAAGGCGTCAAGGGGTATGGCCCCGATAAAACTCCTGTCATTTTCCTTG
>CAYGVQ010000015.1:0-14146 GCA_964353515.1 uncultured archaeon | reverse complement strand
GGTCGACTGCGAGCATCCATGGCCTGGCCTCGGTGAATTCCTTGCTGGAGAACAGGTCGTTGTAGAAAACCTTCGACGGCCCCATCGAATAAAGATACGGCCAGATTGGCGGGGTGTTGAAATAGTAGGTGAGGGTCGAGCCGCTGCGGACGTTTTCCCAAGTGAGAATCTTGTATTCGCCTTCCTCCGCGACTGCCGCGTCCATCGCCGAAACATCGAATTCCCTGGGCACGTATTCCGTGAAGTTGAAGATGCCAGCGGTTGTGTACGACCTTACGGTTATGGCCGATTTGAAGGGTCCTTTGCCGGGATCTATCGTCACCGGCGTGTCCCTGAGTATGTCGAACTCGTAATAGGCCTTTGAGATGAAATATGAACTTATCTCAACGTCAGGCAGATCGTTCCTCTTCGCGTAAAGCAGGTACTGTCCCTCCGTGCCGACCGTGTAATTGGCGGCATAGACTCCTAGCTGTGCTTCAACGACTCCGCCATCGGCTGTCGACAACGAGTATTTGACGCCGTCCGGAGCGGTTATTTCAAGTGCGACATCCGCCCCTAGAACCAGATATCCGCCCTTGTCCAGCACCACCATGAGGATTTCTGCCGTCTCTCCTGGCCTGTAGATGCTTTTCCTCGTGTTTATCGAAATCAGGCCCCAGTTGAACCATATCTCTTCTTTGCTTTCGCCTGATTTGATGACGAGCTTGTAGGCGCCTGCCCTGAAGTTTTTCTTGGCACCAAGCTTTATGCCGAAAGTTCCGTTCGCCTTTTCAACGATCTCAGGTTGGACGTCAAGTCTCTCCCCGTTCTGCGTCTCGACATAAACATCAGTTATTTTGTCTTCATTTTCCTTTATTACATATGTCTGTTCGGATAACTGAGGAACTTTCCACGACACCGAGTCATCGCTTCCGTCGCCATCCGTATCATTGAATTCTACTTCATGCACAGGGTCCTGCGTCACATCGGTCTCGTTGGGAAACATGTCCTCGCTTCCATTCTTCCAGTAAACTCCTATGCCGCCGGAAATCTGCACCTCGAAACTCGGCTCCTCCCCGACGGCGAAAGCTTTATTGCTCGAAAGCTCATTTATTGTGGTTTCGGTGCTGATGCCTTCGGGTATCTGGACGGTGACGCTGACATTCCTGTAATGTTCCTCATCGAATGTGCTGCTTATGTTCACCTCTTTTTTCCAGCCATCGACAGCGTACTCCTCGATTTCTTCTTTCTGGGGGGCGGGCGTTTCGTATTCCAGCTCGTATGTAGCAGTTTCGCCTGCCTCCAGCCTTCTTTCATTCCACTCGCCCAGTTTTTCTTTGAATCTTTCAAAAATTCTTGCCTGTCTCACGCCTTCTTGCTCCGGAACGTTAACTTCGAGATTTTCAAAAATCTGCTTTAGTTTTTTCAGTCTGACATTGAATGATTCGTTTGGAATTTCTGTTGACACATTAACATTTTCAAGCCCCATTTGGTTGGGATTCCTGACCGTAATTATTTTCTTCCATACGACAGGCTTCCCCACTTCGGCATCTCCCTGGATCGTTTCGGTCTCCAGCGTGACATTTTCAAGAGGGCATGAAACAGAAACCTCAGCAGTTTTGTAATCAGAGGCGTTGACGCTTGCGGCTAGCACGCCAAGGGTGTAATTGCCGCATTCATTGGCAGTGACGCTCCATTCGAAATACGCGGAATTGTTTTCGTCTAGGAATGGTATTTCCTGATTTTGATTGATGAAGTCAAATGATTCTGGAGCTGTTAAATTTATCCTTATGTTCTCCGCTCTTCCGTAAAGGGACATTATTCCGGCCGTGACAATGAAATCCTCTGAGACATTGACTCCGGCCGGGCAATTGATCGCCAGAACCATTATCTCCGGAGTGGAGACCGTCATGTTGGTTTCATTGAAGGTCTCGGTAACGTTAAGCGTTTCATTTAGCGTTTCGTTCATTGGTTCGGTTATGTTGATTTCGCTTTCTGGCTGCGTGATGTTCGTTTCGTTGAGCGTTTCGTCAACATCGACAGTTTCGTTCTGCGGCTGGGGCGTAATTTCTCCGTCTGACGGCAAAGTATCGTTGGTTTCATTCCCACCAATGGTCTCGTTGGTAATGTTCAGGAAAAATTCATTTATGAGGTCCTCGCCGACATCCGATGTGACCTCATTGTTGGCTATGATGTACCCTTCCATAGAAAAGGAGGTGTTTTCTGTAGTATTCGTGAGGTTGTAGGCGGTTATTACGGCCGCCGGCGCAAGGACAAGGAACATTAAAACAGCTATCAGCTGTATCTGTCCCATGCTTCCGAGACTTGATTTCATGTCATGGCCCTGGAGGCGCTTTATTGTCTCTTTTTCCTTTTTGCCAACGCATCCGTTTTTCAGGTAGCAGAGCCTTGCAGGCCCTATTTCCCTCTCGTATATGATGTCAGCGCCTCTCAGCTCGTAAATGTACTTGGTTACAGTGTGCCGGTGTAGCTTGGTCAGATCAGAAATAGCGGTGATGGTAAGCCCTTCCGGATGCTTTTTAAGGGCCTCTATTATCTGTTGGCGAGCGGAACCACCATTCATAGAAGACTGTACCAACCCTATAGGATTACTTGTACACTAGTGTACAACGCTAATAGTATACATAAGTGTCGAAGTATATATAGAATGGGTTAATAGGGTAATATATCAAGGTTTAAATTGTCGATCGACAATACAATAGCATGATTGATTTCCTGAAGGCCAGAAAGGTTGGGAAGGGCAAGAAAAATTACCTTTCAGATATATCAAAAATCGCTAAAGAGGAGCGCGAAAAAATTCTGAGGGAAAGAATAAGGGAGATTATCATAGAAGAGCTTAAAAACTGCGGCATAAACAAACGAATTGACGATATTCATGCTTCCAGTAAAAATCTTGAAAAAAATCTTGAAAATTTGAAAAGTTCCCTGGTGCCATTGAGTCGGTCGAAATCCGACAGCATAAGGAAAATCAAGATAAAGAGAATGATTCTTGAACTGCTCGAAAGGGAAAAACGCATGACTGCATCGGATGTGAGCGTGAAGCTGGATCTTTCAAGGACGAGATGCAGCGAATATCTCACCGAACTCGAGAAGTCGGGCGTTGCTCGCGGCATTGTTGTATCAAGACAGAAATTCTATGAGCTTACCGAGGAAGTGAAGAACAATCAGTGATTCTTCGGCTTCTCGGTGAGAACGGATACCTTCATGTTTATATCGGAAAGCCTGCTGTTGTACCTCCTTATGAGCAATTCGTAGTCCATTCTGCCGACCAAGCCTCTGTAAAAATAATTCACTTGGGTATCAGCAACGGCTTTCTTTATCTTTTCCTTTTCGGTCTCAAGGGCCTTTATTTCGGCCCTGCGCCTCTTCCTTTTTGCCATGGCGTTAAGCCTGAAACCCGCGACCAAGATAGCCAGGGCAACGATGAGTAAAAGCCACAGGTAGTCGAGAAAGATTTCATAAACCGGGTTGCTTTGCTGTATTCTCTTAAGGGACTCCTGTGCCTCGAGCTTGTCGAGTTCGTCAAGCGCCTGGAGCATAATTTTTTCGGCATCGAGATAGTTGTCAAGGCTGAACTCGGAAACCCCGCTGCTGAAAATAGCCTGCACGGAGGATGTGTCATACCCCAGCGAAGAGAGTTCATACGTCCTTGCCTCGACCTTGTTTATCAGCTCGTCGGTCTCTGATGCCTTTTCCTTTATCGCTGAAACCTTATCTGCCAGAGACTCTGCCCCGTCATAAAAACCGCTTTCGTAAAGCTTCTTGGCCTCGGAAAGCGTGTCGTTGGCGTAGGTTACGCCGAAGCCCGTTGCCTGCATCTCTGCCATTGTAGCCTCTGCCCTTTGTATCGCAGCCAGAGCATCATCCTTTCCTGCTGCGCTGACCGTTCCGGCTGCAAAAATGATTAGGAGAAGCAGCATCATGGCCTTCTTGGTTACAGAAGCTGATGTTTTGTCTTTGCTGCTGCGTGTCATGGGATTGTCCAGAAGGTTTTGTACGCCGAAGAGCTGGTTTTTTGCATTCTCCATAAACCTGTTGTAGTAATCTTTGCCGATTTTTCCATGAAGGAAATACTCCTTCTGGGCATCTGCTATAATGTTTCTGATTCTCTTTTCCTCGTCCTTAAGCAAACCAGTTGCCTTGCCAGAGCCTAGGGCGTCTTTCAGTTTGGAGAGTATGCCGACCCTTTTTTTGCCTGTGTTTGCAAGGCCGTTCTCGTAGCTCTGCAGCATCTGCCTGAATTTTTCCGCTCCTCCTTTGCCTTTGGCATACTCTTCCTGGAGTTCCAGAATCAGTTTCTTTATCATCCCTTCTTCGGCATCGAGTGACTTGAGCCTGCTTCTTAGGGTCGAAACGTACATTAATTTCTGAGTTTTCCTGAACCCCAGTGAAGCAATAAGGATTGCGATAACAATTAGCCACCAGTAATTGTAGATTATTATCAGATATCCTGCAGTGCCTGCTTCCAGCGTATACACGAGCAAGGCGCTTTCGATCCTTTCGTTCGCCCTCTGGTATTCACCTCTCTGGAATGCTGCCTTGGAGAGGAAAAGCATCTTCTCGGTTTCCGGAAGGTCTACGTTTTGGCTTTTGATGTTCTCAATATCATTCACCAGGCTGCCTATTTTTGTGTTCAGGCCAAAGGCGAGGTCCTTGGTTTCCACCATCTGCTCGGATAGTTCCTTTACATTTTCATAATTCCCCTCGTCAAGCGCCTTTTCTATCTCCTTAAAAAGTTCGTCGAGCTGCCTCTCTTCCAAGCCGGCATTTTTCATCTCAAGCAGCGCTTTCTTCGCGGCCTCATAATATTCAAGTGTCCTGTTTTCTATGAATTTGTGAGTCACGAGTACAAGCTTAGCAGTCTTCTCTGCAGACGTGTTTTTCGAGGTCTCGAAGAAATAACCCCTCGTGGTTATGTTCAGCACATATTCGTTGTATACAGCATAAAGCGGCGCCCGTATTTCGATCTCAAAGTACCTGGTCTCGCCATATCCTATTTCGCCGATATGCGCAGGCGAGAGGTTCATGAAAGTCTGCATGTAGCCCGACAGGATAAGATAAACATTTTTAAGTTTCGTGCCCGGCACCGTGTTGTTAACGCCAACCCTGAGTATTTTACTTTCGCCCCTGTTTATATCCAGACGGGAAGGGAGCACAAGCTCAATTCTATATTCCTTTGCAAGGCCTGCAATGGAGATAATCGTTGCTCCTCCTCCACCTGGTGACTGAGGTATGGAGCAGTCATTGTCCGTCACGTAGGAGCAGCCGTTGCCGCAGACACTGTCATCATTGTTGCAAAGCACATATACCTCAAGAGATTTGTTGGCCGAGCAGTTGTTGTCAGAAGACACTGCAACCGACAGGTTCTGCACGCCTGCCGGGGAGGCTTCCGGCGGGATATAAACTGTTATGTTGTTCCATGCGATGTTGCCTCCGGAAGTGGTGCCGTTTAGATCACCTATGTATTGGCTTAGGTTCCCGGAGATGTTATTCCAGCCCGCAGGCAGCGTCCAGTTTATCCATACGCCTGTCGCGGTCTCATTGCCTATGTTCTTCAGCTTCGCGCTGAGGTTGTAACTGGTCGAATGGTAAGCGCTCGTTGGATAAAGCACCAGCGTCAAGTCATCGCTGTCGCAATAAGGGCCTCCCGTATATGATATGAGCGTTGCGGTAACCTCCCTGCGAACTGGTTCGGGTGTCTCGGTTCCATGAGAAGCAGTTATGTTTATTGCGGTGCTCCTTTCGCTCGCTTCGCCTGCAAAATCAGCAGTCACATTTATGTGAACTGTTTCCTTTGCCCCCGCCGAAAACGGGTTGGTGGTTACGTTGTAATAAATCTCGAGAGGCCAGGGCCAGTCATCGGCAAGGAGGAAAATGAGGGCGTCATCTCCCGTGTTGCTTATAATTATCGTTCCTACCTCGCATTGCGAGCAGCCTATGAACCTGGAAACAGTGCCGAATGAAGCCGGTTGGACTGACCACGTGTAGTCCCACGCTGCTGTGATGTTATACGTATTTGAACATCCGAAGTGATCGAGGGTGTCATTTGAGCATATTCTGTAATAATAAACTCCTCCGGTCTGGTCTATAAGAATCGTTGCATTTTCGTATAGGCCGGTCGCATTGTTGTAGTCCACAGTATCATTTATCCAGTTGCCTGTCTCCTTCCACTGGAACATAGCGTAGCTGACGTTGCTGTAGTCGGTCACGTTCGCGGTGACGCTGATGTTCATGTTGGGGTCTATGTCGTCTTCGCTTGAAGGCGAAAACGTTATGCTGTTCACCGCTGGCGGGCTGGCCGCGTCGACGTATAGCGTGTTGTTTGATGACAAAGCGCTCTCCGATGCGTTGTCATACGCAAGGCACGCCCAGGTGTAGGCGCCGTCGAACAAGTTTACGGCCCAGTTTGCAGTCTCGTTTCTGTGGTCCGCAACGCCCTTGTTGTAGGACTCGTTTATTTCCTCTGCGCTCAACAACATGTTGGTTATTCTGAGCTCGTCGAACACCGCGCTCTGCTGGCCTCCGCCTGCGTTGCTGCTGCCTATGTAAAGATTGGGGCCGAAAGATGCCCCATAGTCGGTATAGGAGTTATCACCACCGCCCAATGTGCTATTGGAGCCATCTATGAACATATTCAAGGATACGTTATTATACCCGTCGAAATCGCTGTAAAGGTTCCATAATACAGCGATGTGATGCCATTCGCCTTCATGCCAGTTTAACGGATACATGGTATCATCTATACAAATCCCATCCACATAATTAATGTCGTTGTTGTCGTCGTAAAGACGAAAGCATAATGCTGGATTATCGCCAGGTCTCTCTATATAAATTTCCATCCAGTTGCCTCCGGCATCTCCGTAGCCGTCGGTTGAAAAGAGATGATATGCGACCCCCTGTGCAATGTCGCTCGTGTTGTAGTTCGGGCTTATCCAGAATTCAAGGGTCCCCCTGCTGTAGTTCATGTTGCCGGAAGTCGGGTATGTCAGGGTGTCGGAATCGTTTACCAGCACTCCCTTCATGAACCTGTCCGGAACGATGTCCGTCGATGCGTTGGTGCCTGCCTCCCCGTCTTCGCAGGTATAATTGCTGAACCTGCACATCAGCAAAGTGTCGGAGTTTTTGTCAAGTTCCATTATCCTTTTTGTATTGTAAACGGCGAAAGAGCCGTTTATGTCTGTAAAAAGGGATATGTTATAGATGTTAACCGAACTGCTCGCGTTGCAGATTAGCGTGACATTCGATGCCGTCGAAATGTTGCCATCGGCAGGGGAAACAAGGATTACTGTTGGAGGGGCAGCGAAAACTGGTGCCTGAAATAAAAATATTAGAATAATGGCTGGCAGTAAGGCCAATAATGCCTTTTTAGCCATATTTATTAAATAAAATTCATGGATTATAAAGAAAAAATTATGTTTAAACATTTGAAAAAAATTGCTGTTACAGTCATGCTGATTTTTTTATCTCTTATGGTTTTTTTGGTACTGGTTCCAAAAACCGATGACATTAGCAAAATAGAAATCAGTAAGCCAGAAATCAGTATCGAGTCCGACAAGGAAGTCTACCACTCATCGGACGAGATGAACATCAATGCAAGCATTTTATTATCCAAGGAAGATTATGTGATGCTGAAAATTTACGGTATCCCGGATCGCGGAGGTAACTACAGAATAAGTGAAGAAAGGAACATAAGTATCGGACCCGATGGGGTGAACGAAACTTTCACTTTCCGCATGCCGAGTTGTTATGGCTGCGCCGGCGTCTCGCCCGGAGAATACGAGATAGTGATGGAAGCCTGGCAGAACGGCGAGATGGTCGGAAATTGCTCAAAAACCGTCATCCTTGAAAAATAAGTTATTTTTATTGCAGGCGTCGATTTTATTAATAAATTAACGCATATTTGTATGCGCCGCTGTAAGGGCCCGTAGCTCAGTTGGAAGTTGCGCATGACGCGGATGAAATCTGCGTCTACCGACATTAGAGCGCCAGCTTGCGGAGCTGGAGGCCGCGCGTTCAAATCGCGCCGGGCTCGTTCACAGCTTTTACGGCAGCGGTTTCGGTTGAAGCAGGCAAGCCTGCTTCTGTTGCTGACTCGCTTGCACAAAAGCTGTGGAGCAAAAGTTAAAATAAATATAAAACATGTGTGCATCAATTAAATACCACGGGGCTGTGAGGTAGTCCGGCATCCTGGCGGGCTCCAGTTGAAAATGCACAATTGTGCATTATTGGAGCGATGAGGGTATTTTGAGGAGAAAGCGCAAGACGCATACTTGGTATGCGTCAATCAAATCGAATATCCTGTGAAATAGAGATACCCGCATACCTGGGTTCGAATCCCAGCGGCCCCATGTAACTTTTTTATAAAAAATATTATTGATAAGCTAATACTCTAAATTATGATTATGAAAAACATAGCTATACTCTCAATTATCTTGATAGTTCTTGCTAGCCTTTGTGTTAATAAACAGCCGCAACCGTCTGGCGGCGATGGAGGCGGTGGAAGTAGTTCACCTTCTTGTTCAGCTTCTATATCTCTAACTTCTGATGGAAAAGATACCTGTAGTATAACAGCAACTATTACAACTAGCTTATGTGATGGAAAATCATATTCAATAAATGATGATACAGAAAAATGTTCAGGAGCTATAGTTGGTAATAGTACTAACTTGAACTGCCAATGGTCTGTTACTTCTGGCATTTACACGTATAGATTGAATATAGACGGTCAATACAGGACATCTGGACATGTTACTTGTATTAAAACACCACCACAAAAGACTCCGGAACCTACATCATCGTCGGTACCTATTTCAGTGCCCGATACGAGCGCATGTGCAATTACCTCACCGCCACTGAGTATGGAAGGTATCAATACTCATCCGGAAGTATACGGTACGGGTGCGGACCCAAATATCATCACATTAGGCCCCAAAGTTGGCGCTCACCCGGATTGGCAGCCCTACGAGAATAAGTTTAGCATGGAATTCGAACTTCAACGCGGAACGCCCGTACTTGCGCCTGTCGACATGGTGCTGATAGGAGTCAACAACAGGGGCGCTGCTTATCGGATTCAAGAGGGAGAAAAAGTGAGCCCATTCGATGATTTGGGGTTATACTTTGAGTCTGCCAGTCCTGATTGGCCAAAGATGATAATATTTACCTATCACTTAATGAGTTCACCGCTGGTGCTTAAAGACAATCAAAGTGAAATTGAAGAGTGGGGAACGGTTTTTCGAGCCCAGGGGCATCTCTTTTATGACTTCACCGATTATATGGCCCCAGAAAATGCAATTTCATGCGATGCTATGATTGGACGCTTGGTAAAACGTGGCGAACTGATTGGATTCGCTGGTAATGTCGGTACCCACTCCATGGCCCCTTTTGCTTTTAAAGTGTCACATACGTCAGAAAATCCGACCGTTCAAAAAGGGAACCGCTACCTTCATTGGGTACAACCAAGCTCGTTCTTTTACTGGAAATGTTACAGTCCTGATGCGAATTTTCCCAGTGGCGTGCTTGCTTATCCCTTCGAATGTGAAGGGTATCAACTTCCTACCGAGCAGCATGATGTGAATTTCAAGTACACATCAACGGAATAAAATAGGATTGAATGGAAGCTACCCAAGGAGCGGTAGGTTGGAGAGGAATTCTTATAGTTGTTGATATGGTTATATGAAAATAACGAAACCCACGCTTTCTTTCACATTTTTATTGAGGCCTCAATAAAGAATAATCATGAGGGCACAGACGGCTTTCGAGTTCATGGTTGTGGCGATATTCGTGCTTGCATTCCTTACGCCCATATGGGTCTATCTTTCCCAAATACAGGGCGAGACAAGCGATCAGTTTGTTCTCTCCTATGCGAAAAATGCTGTCATGCAGATAGCCAAGAAGGCCGATCTCGTTTACTCCCAGAGGATGGACGCCAGAGTGAAAATGCAGATATACATTCCTGCCGGTGTGCAGCTAATAAACATAAGCGGCAATGAGATAAACATGCGCGTGCTTTCGACGTCAGGGGTTGTTGACATTTTTGAGACGTCTATAGCCCAGCTTCAGGGAAGCCTCCCAACGGAGGAGGGTTATTACTGGGTTCTGATAAAGGCAGAAGGCAATTATGTAAATATAACCGTTGCCTGACCCCCAAAATATCGAGACCCAAAAACGTTGTGAAAAATATGAAAAAAATTCAAATAATCGTCCTTGGGATAATCCTGCTCTCCTTCGTAACCAGCGTCTATTTTTATGACAAAATGCCTGAAAAAATGGCTTCTCATTGGAATGCTCAAGGAGAAGTGGATGGCTACATGCCCAAATCCTGGGCTTTGTTTTTGATGCCCCTGATCTCTGCGGGATTATTTTTGCTTTTCGTTGCGGTTCCTAAAATAGACCCCATGAAAGAAAACATCAAGAAATTCATAAAATTTTATGACGTATTCATATTGTTGTTTATCGGCTTTTTGTTTTACATACAGAGCCTGACCATTTTATGGGGCGCGGGGACGAGGTTCGATATAATACAGGCCCTTTCGCCGGCTTTCGCGCTTTTGTTTTATTACTGCGGTATTTTGACAGAAAATGCAAAACAGAACTGGTTTATAGGTATCAGAACCCCCTGGACAATGAGCAGCGAAATAGTGTGGAACAAGACCCACCGCTTGGGCGGCAAGCTTTTCAAAATATCAGGAATAATTGCTGTTTTCGGGGTGTTGCTGCCCGGTTATGCAATTTTCTTTATATTAGTTCCGGTGATTTTATTTGCTGCTTACACTGTCATTTACTCATATCTCGAATATCAAAGGGAGCAAAAATGAAGGCGCAGGTCGCTGTAGAATTCATGATTATTTTTGGCGTATTTTTGATAGGCATAACAATCGTCGCCCTTGCGGCATGGAACAACATAGCCAACGCTGAAAAGACAGCAATTGATTTCGAGACTAATAGGATACTCAATCTGATATCCAGCAAAATAAATACAGCCTATCTGGAGGGGAGCGGTTTTTCAAGCGGTCTTAGCATACCTGAAAAAATAGGTCTTAATAATTACACGCTGCAGCTCGAAAACAACACCCTGTGGTTAAACGTTGCGGGAACCAGCCGCTCAAGGAAGCTGCTGACAACCAATATAAGCGGAACCCTCGCCTGGGGCGATAATATGATTGAAAACGTAAACGGTATGGTAGTGATATCATGAAAAGGGGGCAGGTATGGTCTCTTGACCTGATAACATCGATAGTCATATTCCTGCTAGTCCTTATCCCCCTTTTCTTTCTCTGGATGTACATCAACAGCCAAAGCCAGCAACAAATACTTTTTGATGAGGTGGAGAACCTTGCACTTTCAGTCTCTGATGCCTTAATCCGTACAAAAGGCCTGCCAGAATATTGGGATACATCTGCTGTAAATGTGATAGGCCTCGCCTCTGAAGAAAATATACTTAACGCTACCAAGGTTTCTTATTTCCTTTCGATGGCTGGCAGCGACTACAACCGGACGAGAACACTTCTCACAGGCGGATACGACTTCTTCTTCAACCTCACGGACCTGAACGGAACTGCGTACGGCACTGCAGGAAGCAAACCGGCAGAAAAAATGCTAATTCCAGTCGAGAGGTACTGCCTCTACAACGAAAGAATCACAAAATTAGAATTCGTCCTAGTGGTCTAGAGTTCCATTTCCAAGGTTTTATATTTTACCTTTATCCTGTAACCTGCTTCCTTTACCTTTCTGATAACCTCAATATCCTGCGTCCCTTTTCTGGAGAGAAATTCCTCTATGCCGAGTTCCACCAAAGCAACGGGGTTTACAATGTTAACCGAAATTTCCTTGTCCTTTAGTTCTATTTCCGCAGCAGGGCTTTTGCCCATGTATATCATGAAATGCGCTTTCCCCACGATGGTCTTGAAAACATCGGCTAGAATATCCATAAAGACACGTGACTTACTTCTTGTCCTCGAACGGGACTATGATGAACTCTATGTTACCGCTTACCTTGACCTTCGATTTGCCTACCTTGAATTCAACGCCGTTGAGGTTGAGCTTGGTTCTCGTTTCCTTGCCTTCAAGTATCTCAAGCAGCTTCTCAAGGAACTGTTCCTTGTCTTTGACGATGTCCTCTAAAACTCCCATCATATCACCTCGAAAATGATAAATATCATCCCATTTTCAAATTGTCATGTAAGTTATATATATTTTCAATTTATATCTGCCTGCCATTATTCTTTAACATGCACAAGCAGGTTATCATGGTCAGAAAAGACCTGAAAATGGACAAGGGCAAACTGGCAGCACAAGTAGCGCATGCCTCCCTGGAAGCCTACAAAAAGGCGAATGCAAGCGACGTTGCAGCATGGGAAGCTGAAGGCATGAAGAAGGTCGTGGTGTGCGCCAAGGACATCAAGGAATTCATGGAAATAAAAGAAAGGGTAAAGGGAGCAAAACTGCCTTATGCCATAATTCATGACGCAGGCAAAACGCAGCTGAAGCCCGGAACCGTGACCGCCATGGGTATTGGACCGGCGGATGAAAAAATTGTAGATAGCATAACAAGGCACCTTAAACTGTTATGATAAGCCCTACTTCTTCGGGTGCCAAACTACCCAAATAAGACGAGGCGTAAAGTTAAAGGCCCAGCGCCAGAACTGCATGCATCTCAAGAATTGAAGGCACTATCTTGGAAAACAAAGGGTATTTAAAATTTAGAGCCACACTTAAACCAAGGTGATGTTGATGTTAAAGGGCATATTGAACAAAGGTTTTGTCAAATACAGTCTACTGTTAGTAATTTTAATATTATGTGCTGCTTCTATAGCGCTTTATGCAAAACCCACATCCGGTAAGGTTTCTGATACCGGCCTTGCAGCCGGAACGGGTGAAAAGAACGGGGGTAGCGTGGAGATAATGGATTTCTATGAGATAGGCAATAATGTTCAGCAGACCACGCAGCCCGAACAAACGCAGCAAAATAACGACGACGAAGACTCATCAGATTCTGGCTCCGATGAACCGAAAACCTTCTTGCCTAGTAGTTTTGGGGGCGGAGGAGGCAGCGTACAATGTACGCCAAAGCATCTCGAATGTGTAAATGAGCAGTGTATTCTTGTTTCAGGCTCAGGATCCAACAAATGCACAACTGACGCTGACTGCGATATCTGCGACCCGAGAACGCCAGGTTACTGGAAGAACTGGGAAAATCATTTTTCCGGCGAAGAAATGGAAAATATTCTCGAATGCGTGCATGACATTTATGATGTTTTCGATGATGTCAATACAACAGATGACATGAAAAATATTCTTACGTGCGAAGAAAACTGCTCAAACATGGTCCTTAAACTCGAAAAGTTCCTTCTTGCGACAATGTTGAACATCTGCAATAATAACTTTGACTTGGACGACACATATGCAGGCCACACCGCTGAATATTGGATAACAGAATCCATAGCACAGCTTGAAAATGGCACGAATACAACCCAAGAATACTACAAGGACGCACTCGATAACATATTAAATGACGGTATAAACTGCGAGCCGGCACACCACACTGAATGCAACGAAACGTTTGCATGCGTTGTTGTGGAAGGTGAGGGCAACGATCAATGTGCAGGTGATGCTGACTGTATATTCTGTGGCAATGGAGCGATAGAAAACGGTGAAGAATGCGATAACGGCCAGCAGAATGGAATTCCTTGCACCCCGCCGTATGGAGGCAACTGCACATATTGCAACGGCACTTGCAATCTCGTAACGCTTACAGACGGCTATTGCGGCGACGAAGTCATCCAGCAGGGATACGAACAATGTGAAGTTCCAAGAACGGAAAACAATGCTTTTTGTTTTCAGACTAGCCAGAATTGTTCTGGTAAAAAGCTCGGGACGAGGGATGCTTATGGCAACTGTAGTTCAGAATGCGGATGCACATACGATTCTTTTGTATATTCCTGCATCAAAGGGCAGTGCGACGCTGAGTGCGCGGTAAACAGCGAGTGTGATGACCAGAATCCGAATACGACAGATGCATGTAATCTGGAAACATGCAGCTGCACACATGAAACCGAGTCATACTGCGGCGACGGAAATGTCGGCGGCAGCGAGCAGTGCGAGCTGCCTAATACCTATAACAACACGTATTGCATACAAAATACTTCAC
>CAYGVQ010000014.1:0-14736 GCA_964353515.1 uncultured archaeon | reverse complement strand
GGACGGGATCGTCGGTCATCTCACAGGGGAACACGATGGTGGGAAAACCCAGGGGGCGGAACCGGTCAACAAGCGCCGCCCTGCGAATGGCGATGTGGTCCTGAAAGGCCTGGCTCAGCTTCCTGGCGCCGGTGTCCACAACGATGTCCTTGATCTTCATCTGCCTTCCCTCAGCGATTTCGTGATCTTCAGCGAGCAGAATTTGTCGCACATGGAGCAGGCGCTCTTATCCTTCGGCGCGCATTCCTCGCGCATGCGCCTCGCCCTGTCAGGATTTATCGCAAGCTCCATCATTTTATTCCAGTCCAGATTCGTTCTCGCTTCCGCCATTTTATCATCCCATTCCCTGCCGATGCCTCTCGCGACGTCAGCGGCGTGCGCGGCTATCCTCGAGGCAATCACGCCCTCGCGGACGTCATCGATCGTCGGCAGCCCCAGATGCTCGCGCGGCGTGACATAGCAAAGGTAATCCGCGCCGTAATACGCGGCCAGCGCGCCGCCGATCGCGGAAGTTATGTGGTCGTAGCCCGGCGCAACATCCGTCACGATCGGCCCCAGCACGTAGAACGGCCTGCCCTTGCAAATCTTTTTCTGCAGGTCCACGTTCCTCTTTATCTGGTCGAGCGGTATGTGGCCCGGCCCTTCGATCATGACCTGCACGTTTTCCTTGTACGCCGCGTCAGCGAGTTCGCCGAGCACGCGCAGTTCATGCAGCTGCGCCTTGTCAGTCGCATCCTTTATGCAGCCGGGACGCAGGCCGTCGCCGAGGCTCAGGGTAACATCATGTCTGTAAGCAAGTTTAAGAATTTTGTCAAAATTGGTGTAAAGCGGATTCTCCGCATCGTTGTGCTCCATCCATTTCAGCAGGAAAGCCCCGCCTCGCGAGACGACTCCCATCAGCCGCTTCCTGACGAGCGGCATCGCGGCCTTCCTCACGCCGGAATGCACGGTTATGAAATCCACGCCGTCCCCGATGTGCTTTTTAATCGCGTTTATGAAATCGTTTTCGGAAAGCTCGGTTATGCTCCCCTTTTCGACGACGGCCTGGTAAATGGGAACGGTGCCTATGGGCACGGTCGAAACGCGGATGATCTCCCTTCTCACTTTATCGATGTCCCCGCCCGTGCTCAGGTCCATGACCGTGTCCGCGCCGGCTTCTATCGAGACCCGCAGCTTCGTCAGCTCTTCGACCAGGTCGGCTTTTGCATTCGACGTCCCTATGTTCGAGTTGATTTTGACGCGCAGGCCTTTGCCTATGCCGAGCGGCCTGACATGCCTGTGCAGCCTGCTTGCCGGGATGACGGCATAACCTTTCGCAACGTTTCTCATGAACTCCTTTGCATTCACCTTCTCGCTTCTAGCCACGGCTTCCATTGCCTTCGTTATTTCGTTATTTCTTGCCTGTGCGAGCTGCGTGCTCATGGATGATCATCTCCACTTTCCTTACCTCTTTTTCGACATCGTCTTTCGCGATTATCGCGGACATCATGCATACGCTTTCAGCGCCGGCGTCGAGAATGCTCTCCAGATTCCCGAGGTTTATGCCGCCAATGACCGTGAAAGGGATGTGGAGCCTCTTTTTCGCCTCGCCTATCACTTCGATGCCTACCGGCTCGCCTGCGTCCTTCTTCGTCGAGGTCACGAAGACTGGCGAAAGGCTCACGTAGTCCGCGCCCAGCCTTTCGAAGCGTTTCGCGTCCTCGGCCGAGCTGACCGTGACGCCTATTATTTTCTCCCCGCCGAGGGCTTTTCTCACTTCCAGGAAATCCGTGTCATACGGCCCTATGTGCATGCCATCCGCGCTGCTGGCGAGCGCGACCTTTACCCTGTCGTTGACTATGAACAGCGCGCGGTTCCTGCAGATTTCAGCGAGCTGCTTCGCCTCGGCGATCATGGCGTCGTCAGCGAGATTCTTCTCCCTGTACTGCACGATGCGCACGCCTCCCCTTATCGCTGCCTTCACGTCCTCGACGACGCTTTTCCTCGAAAGCGAGCGGTCGGTTATGAAGTACAAACCCTTCAATTCGAATTTCATTTTTCAACCCCCAGCCTTTGCATGCTGCTTACAACCTTTTCATTTAAAGTGTAAAGCTCATCATAAAACCTTTCCTTGAAGCTGCCGGGCCCGCGGCTTTTTCTCGCCGCGATTTCGCCGGCTATGCCGAAGCAGACAAGCGCGTATGCGGCCGCCTTCGCATAATCCTTCTCCACCGCCGCGAACGCTCCTATCACGCTGGCCGCCATGCAGCCGGTCCCGACTATCGAGCCCATCATGGCATGGCCGTTCGCAACAACATAAGTCCTTTTCCCGTCCGAAACGATGTCCTCCTTCCCCGTAATCACAACAGTCGCTTTATACTTCCGGGCGAGCGCCTTCGCGATGTCTTTGCGTTCGCCCTCGACCCCCATCGATTCCACGCCCTTGACTTTTGCATTGACGCCGGCGAGCGTCCCTATCTCGCCAGCGTTGCCCTTTATGATGTCAACCCTGACCTTCGACAGAATCTCTTTCGCCTTTGCCGTGCGCAGCTTGGTCGCTCCCGCGCCGACCGCATCCAGCACGATTGGAATGCGCTTTTCATTCGCCTTCCTGCCTGCGGAAATCATGGAGCTGACCAACGAAGGCGTAAGCGTCCCGATGTTAAGGACAAGTGCCTGCGCTATGCCTGTCATGTCCTGCGCTTCCTCTTTCGCGTGCGCCATCACCGGCAGCGCGCCGATGCAGCGCGTGACGTTCGCGCAGTCATAGATCGTGACCCAGTTGGTGATGTGATGTACCAGCGGCTTCGTCAGCCTTATCCTCTCCAGCGCAGCATAGGCTTCGTTCCTTTTGCTCATATCAGCCACCCAGAACTATGTTCATCCTTATGTTCGCCCTGTTAAGAAGCGCTTCCTCAAGCTTCCTTTTTTCCGCCTCTGTCCTTTCCATGGTCTCGGCCCTGCCTTTCGAGAATCTCTCCATCTCTTTTTTCAGTTCCGCGATCTCGTGCCTGAGGCTTTCCGCTTCCCTTTCCTTCTTTTTGCGCCTTTCGGGCATGTCGGACTTTTCGAACTGCGCCTTCTTCTCCGCTATCTCGCCTTCCAGCCACTTGTACTTGTCAGCGAGTTCGGAGAGGTAACCCAGCTCTATCTTCTTTATCAGCTCCTCTGCATGCTCTTTTTCAGCGTCTTTCAGGCCGAGGCCCCTGAGCCTGACGAGCGCGTTGAGTATGAGCGCATCGCCCTGCTCCTGCATGAGGACCTTCATGGGCGAATGCGATATTCTTGAGAAGAGCGCGAGCTTCTCCTTGTCAAGCGCTTCGCCGCTTGCGGCCGCGTGCTCGAGCTTTTTCATCGGCCTCTTTATGGCGGAAAGCTCGTCGTTCAGCTTGCCGGCGATGGCGTTCCTCTCGCCCTCGAGCTTTCCTAGATCGTTTTCCATCTGCCTGAAGCCTGCGCTTTCCCCGCCGGAGACGAGAGCCTCTCGCTCCCTTTCCTTTTCCTCCAGCTCCCTCTTCTTGTCCCTTATCTTCGTGCTGAGCGCCAGCTCGTGCCTTTCGAAGTCCTTCGCTTTCTCAAGCAGTTCCGCGATGCTGTCGACGGCCGCGCCGATCTCGCCGGCGATTTTCAGGGCGCTCTCCTGAAGAAGCGAATCCATTGCTTTGCGCTTTTCCTCGGTCTCCTTCAGCAACGTGATAATGCCGGACGATTCCTTCTTGAAATACCTGGTCAGCAGGATGGCCTGCTTCGGGGGAATGTGCATGAGTTCTGTCAGCGTCTTTCCCGTCATCCTGGAGAAGTCGTTGATCTCCGCGTAATCGAAGCGCTCGACACCCGGCACGCTGCCGAGCAGCGATATCGCTTTTTTCACGTAATTGTTCTTGGTCATGTTGACAGGAGCGTATATCTTTTCCCCGCTCTCGAAACTCTTCTTTTCAAGTTCCCCGGCGAGCTTCCTTATGTGGACGAGGTTGGCCTTTATTCTTTCATAGAGCTCTTCCGCGCTCTCTCTTTCGCCTGCCATCCTTGCGGCAAGGTGCTGTTCCAGCGCTGCCCTAACGCTGTCGAAGCCCACTTCCCTCGTCTCGCCTGCGGAAGGCGGCGCGGCGGCGATCTCCGCTTTCTTCCCTTTCCTCAGAAACCCGAAAAGGCCCATAGACTTTTATTCGCATGGAGGTTTTAAAGTTTTGGGCTGCACCGGCGGCTTCGGGCAAAAACAGGCAAAATAAAAACGAACATTTACTCCGGCGGGTTGCACGTCGTGGAGTTGCTCCTGAAGAATTCCCATTCCTCGCACACGTTGCCGTCGGGGAACTCGCAGTAGCCCACCTGTCCTTCTGGGGTGTCTATTACCTTATGCGTCCCGCCGCCCTCAACGCAGAAGACCGATGCCGGGTTCGCGAGCTGCGCGCCTCCGCTGGTGCAGTTCTCTTCCCAGATCCTGAGGCATTTCTGCTTCGCCTCGCACCAGCTGTACCCAGCCGCTATCAGGCAGCCGTGCTCGTCCTTGTCCCCGCCTATTGTCTGGTCGTTGGCAGTCACGCAGCCTGCTATGCCTATCGTTATTATTATAAGTATCAGAAGCGCCGCCTGCATAAGGTTCTTTTTCATCATCATACCATCTGTCAATTAATAATCGGGCAGGTGCCCTTATAAACCGCCCGTTTTTCCTTCGGGTAAAGCCGAAAAGTACGTATACCGCAGCTCACTGCGCCTCAAGGAAGCCGAAACCCTTGTAAAGCTGCCTGAGCTCTGACAGAAGCCGCTTCTCCTCAGCCGCTGACGCGTCGCTGATTTCTATTTCATGGACGTTTTTCTCCCGCGATGCACTGAGGTCGTATATTATCTTAATCGAGCGGCTGCCAGGGCCGACCCCTTCCAGCACCCCGCCGCCCACGCGGGCGAGCCTCTCCGTGTTCCCAAAAACATAATCGCTAAGGACCACCCCCAGCTGCGGGAAATCGCCCAAGCCAACTTCAGGCGCATAAGCGAACGAGAGCTTTTTCATGATAAGTGCTTTTGGGGTTTAGTTTTAAAAGCGGTAGAGTTTGGTGAGGCACAAGGATTTTAAACCTCATGGGCGGAGGAATTCGGCAGGTTTTTGGCAGGGTGACGTGTTTCGCGGAGAACAGCCTCTCAGAAAACCAGGCCGAACAGCAGGCCGGCTGCCGAAGAATACAATATCACAAGCATCACGTAAACCGCCGTCTTTTTGCTGCCGAGGAATCCCCTTATAACCAGCATGCTCGGCAGGCTGAGGCTGGGACCGGAAAGCAGGAGGGCGAGCGCAGGCCCGGAATCCATGCCTTTCGCGATGAGCGCCTGGACTATGGGAATCTCCGTGAGCGTGGAGAAATACATGAACGCGCCGAACACCGACGCGGCGAGGTTGCCCTGTATCGTGTTGCTTCCGACGACGGCCTGTATGAACCCGTCCGGTATCAGCGGCATGACGAAGCCCGCGACGAAAACGCCTACGAAGAGCAGCGGGACGAGCTTCTTCGCGAAGCTCCATGTGGAAAGCGCGAAGCGCTTGGAAGCGTTCTTCTTCATCCCGAAAAGCGTCACGCCAGCCGCCGCAATCGCCAGGATTCCCATAAGCGCATATTTAATCATGAAGTCCGCCTGGATGCCATTGATGACCAGAATGCCCACGAGAGAAATGAAAAGCAGTGCGATATTCCTCTTGCTGGCATCGGCTTTCTTCGCCCTGAACTTCATCACTTTCCCTCTTTTCGCCTTTTCGCGGAAGATGAAGGCCATGGTGAGGCCGATGAGTATCGACAGCGCGATTGAGCCGGTTATTCTGGCGAAGCCTATTCCCGGGCCGAGGATGCTTATGGTCAGAGTCATGGCGGCGACGTTTATCGCCGGTCCGGAGAAGAGGAAGGTTATCGCGGGCCCGATGCCCGCCCCGCGCTCGCGTATGCTTGCGAAAAGCGGAAGGACGGTGCACGAGCAGACCGTGAGTATCGCGCCTGAAACCGAAGCGATGGTGTAGGAGACGTATTTCCTCGTTCCCGCGCCGAGGTATTTGACTATCGAGTCCTTCCCGACAAAAACGGCTATCGCCCCGGCTATGAACATCGCGGGCACAAGGCACGTGAGCACATGGAGAACTGCGTAATCGTGGAGAAGCGCGAAAGCGCTGGAAAGCGAGCCGTCAAACCAGCCCGCGCCCACCGGCATGAAATAGAAGGCCAGGAACGCGAAAACCAAAAGGATGAGGACTTCTTTTTCCTTCATGCGCTTTCCCTCCTGAAAAGGCCAAGTATTCTCTCCGCCTTCCTGTCTTCAAGCGCGTAATAAACGCTCCTCCCGTCCTTTCTCGACCTGAGAATCCCAAGCCTCTCGAGTTTTGCCAGCTGTATGGAGACCGTGGACTGGGTGCGTTTCACGTGGGGGATTATCTCGCAGACGCATTTTTCCCCGCCGAGAAGGAAATCAAGTATCTTAAGGCGCGTCTCGTCCGAAAGCGCCTTGAATATCCTAAGCCTTTCTTCCATAACGATCTTCCACATCTTCCATAAATATATTGATAAGCATTTCCATAAATATATTGATAAACGTCAATATATTTAAATTTCACATGTAGAATCGTCGAATCTGGCAGCGTGGCAGCGTAAAGGTTGAAGAATCAGCGAACCGAGCGGAAGCGGGAGGGATAGGTGGAGCGTGGAGCATAAGGATTTTAAGTCAATCCAAAACCGATTGCAGATAGCTAACTGCATTCAATCTGCTTTTCCGTGCTCTCGTCCGTGCCGGCTACCCATTCGAAGCAGTTTCTGCCTGCCGGCATCCCTGCGCAGAAATATGTCCTGCCGCAGTCCATGCACTGCCCTCCAAGGTTGAACATGCCGCCATAGGTCTCGTATTTTATTCCAAGGCAGGTGCAGTCCTCCCTGTGAAGGGTCAGCCCTGACGTTACAAAACCTCCGTAGTAATAGCCGCAATACTTGGGAAAGAAGACAACAAGCAGCAAGATTACGACAGCAACCAGAAGCCAGTGTTTCCTCAGCCACTTTGCCAGTTCCATGTTATAATTATCATTCTGGTATTTATTTAACATTCTCCTGCCACACGCTGAACGCCTTCTTCGGCGAGCCAACACAGCCGGAAATCGAAATCATAACCAAAACCAGAAGCGGGCATGCCGAGCAAAAAAGCAGGCGGGAGGTCATATTATTATTAATTATTAGGTGTCTGTATTAAAGAGACGGAAGTTTTTCCACATTTTTACAATCTCAGCCTAATACAATTGTTTCGAAAACTCGTAATGTGCTTTTACCTTCATTTGAAATACTTATTCTCATTTTTTTACCAGATCCGTCAACATCAATCCATTTCTTCTCTATAAGAGGTATCATTATATTTCTTTTGAACGTACCATAAATGTTTTTTGTAATTTGCTTTTTTCTTCTTCTGCTTATGTGTGTTTCATTCTCATAAATATTAGAAAGTACTCCTAATTTTTCCAACCCAACAATAAAATCGTATTGTTTTATCCGAGGTTTTTTCTCAACTATCGATAATGCTTTGATTAGGTCATCTTTTGGAGAGGTAATTGTAAAATGAGGGATTTTTTCTAATACATATGGACCTTTGGTAAATGGTTCAGGGCCTTTTTTTTCTTTTTTTATTGGTTGATATTGCGATTGATCCTTAGTTTTTGCATAATATAAATGAGCTCCATACATCATTCCAGCAATAGTTGCAGCAACCGAAAACAATTTGTTTCCAGATGATACGTTAATAAGAACGATGTTATTTTTTGATTTTTCATTAAAAATCAATGTACAGATTTTATTTAGTAATTCAGTCAAGTTCCATATATCGCATGGAACCGTTTCAATATTTCTTGTAATTTTTTTCTCAATCTCTTTCCGATTTTTATCATAAAAATATTTGGCATTACCTCGAAAATCCTTGTTGCCTATTACAAGATAAACTTTATCAGCACTAATATTTTTCAGAGGTTCGATGATGCGTTCATATTCATATCCAACTGGAATAATGTGTACTTTCTGCAGACCTGAGAGCTCCATGGATAAATTTTAGTATAATTTGTATAAATAACTTTTTAGTAACATTTGTAAGTTACAAAAATATATATTTCGAAATGAGTCAATAATATATTGTAGACATACCTTTAGTGATCCAAATGGTAACTTTGAGCCCAATTGTAAGGTTGGATGATAAAAGCACCATGAATATTTGGAGAGCCATACCAGTAAAGTTCCTTACTGTTAGGTTGCAGGATATTCTGAAAGGTTCAAGTGCCGATTTCAATAAAACTTTTTATGAAATACTCGCCGCTGGAGGCGTTCATAATTATTTAGAATTTAACGGTCCAGTTGTTCTTTCTGCAATAATGAGGGATTACCTAATTTCCAAATTAGGTATAGATGGGTATGTCGAAGCGATAAACGTCTTAAAACCTGACTATTACACCACTCCAGATTGCGAAACTTACGAAGGATTCGTAAAAAGTTCCTGGAGAGAAATCGACAGGATATTGGAGATGACAAAGGATATTATGAGCTCTTGCCCATACAGTGAACCAATAGGGCAGGTCAAAGGCTGTAACGAGTATCAAGTCGATTATCATATTCAAAAACTCAAAGAAATGGGAATAGACAAATTCGTTTTTCACGTTGGCGATTTTTTCAGAAATGGAGACAAGACTATGATAAACAAGGCAAGATTTCTATCTTCAAGAATACGACCCCATACGAAAAGTCTTATATTGTATGGTATGGGCTCACAGAAAAAAATACTCGAATTTTCATTTGCTGATGCTTATGTCACCTTCGGCTACTTTACGACGGCAAGATATGGGATGATGTATAAAGGCACCAAAAAAATCAAGTACGCCAGAGATTATAATCCTTCTATAGCGATGTTGAATTTAATCGAGATGTATAAAAACGTCGCATCAATCAAGAAGCAATGTAAATTAATCGGAGATGAGAGAAAATGGGTGGAGGTAGAAGAGGGAGCAGAACCACACATGCATCCTTTAATGGTCAAAATTCGAGCATAACCGACTATGTAGATGCTGTGGATGGTGGAAAGAGAGTTTTTGTCAGTCATCACACTGCAGATGAAGGTCAAGTGACGCTTTTGAGATATCAAATTCAGGATGAACGCTTTGGCATCGAAGCTGATGATTCTACTGTCACGACCCCATATCGGCATGATTGGAAAACAAACGTTTCTATTAATAACATAGGACCAGCTACTCACGTAATATGTTATGTCGGCCCCGAAACATATGAAAGAGAAGCAGTTGACTGGGAAATCAGGGAGGCGCATCGGCAAGGTAAAAAAGTTATAGCCGTAAGACCAAAAGATAGCAATTATAAAATACCAAAAGCGATAAGGGAATATGGAGACAAGGTTGTAGAATGGGATACCGACAAAATCTCATATGAACTGGAATGGGGAACAATATGAATAAAGCAAACGATTTTATAAATAAAAATTACGGTAAAGATTTTCAGAATCATCTATTGGAACAATACAAGTTATATGTTGCAACAACAGATAAGATTTCAGATAGAAGACAAACAACAAATAACTTCTATCTCACATTAAATTCAGCAATTTTTGCGCTGTCAGGATATCTTTCAGTAACATTAAAAGATTTTTGGATTTTATACACGGCAATTTTGGGAATTTTAATTTCTATATTTTGGATTCAAAATATTAACTCTTACAGACAATTGAATAGCAGCAAGTTCGATATAATTCATGAAATGGAAAGGTATTTGCCTGCATCCATATTTAAGACTGAATGGCATCTTTTGAAAAGGGGAAAAGGCGATAGATATAAAGAATTAACTGCCGTAGAAAAAAATATTCCGAAAATTTTCATATTATTATATTCAGGAATTATTATTGCACATTTCTTTTTAATTTAGAATATTGGTTTTTAAAGCCTTTTGGGAACATTGAATTATGTCTTTAATTGGAAAGGGCAGAAGAAGAAAGTTAATACCACTTGGCAGAAAAACTTTCAGCAGGAGAATAGGCAATTCGTTTGTCTCAGCTGGATTTGGTAGATATGGACCTTATGCTCTTGTGAGAAAAAATATAAATCGTAGTACTGGTGTGAAAGCTTCTATTGGTACAAGAGGTGTAGAAATGGGGGCCGATAGTCGTATTTCCAGAAAAATAAGAATTGGCGCAGGTTACAATTTAACAACAAAAAAGACTTATGCAGAATTGAAATACAAAAAGAGAAGACTTAGAATTTAAAGGTCCAATTCTATTTACTCCCCAAAACCAGCGGCAATCCAACGCTTTATTTAAGAATTCTCGACCTTACGAAATTCTCCGTGTCTTTGTCCATGAAATAGACATAGCAACCTTTCATTCCTCTTGTGAGGAGGACACGATAGACGTTCTTGACGTATTTCGTGAAATACTGCGGCTGGGCTCTCTTTACCTGAGCGTCGGCCGAACCTTCCTTCCTGCCGATCCAGTCTTTCTTTATTGGATCATAGACTACGTCTTTGCCTATGATGACGCCAACGTAATCGAACTCGAAGCCCTGAATGGTGTATATGCTCCCGACCTGATTGACTCCTCTGGGGTCATGTGCCCATAATGGGGCCGGAGGGATGTCTTTCGCAAGGACCTTGCCATCTTTCCCTTCCCATGTCATTTTGAAGTCGCCTATTACGACGTCGTTTTTCAGTGTTCCGTCCGGGTTCGGGTCACTCCACGGCCAGCAGAAGCCAGCGACCAGCCTCGCCGAATTGGGTTTTTCTTCGTTTTTCCTTTTTATCGCTTCGTATAACTCCCGCGGGGAATTGAAAATGACGAATTCCATCTTCTCTTCCTTGGTAAGGAATTTGTTCGCCGTGTCCCTTATACCCAGCACGTCGTCGATCCAGTTGAGATAGCCGTCCGAACCTGAACATCTGAACTGCGTCTTCAACTCGAACTCAAATATCTCCGCGTTGAATTTTTCCGCCGTTTTTCTGATAAGATCGCTGCTTCCTATCTCTGTCGGCCTTACAATCTGGTAGTCGTCGATGAAGAATATAGAGACTTTCGCCGCCTTTATCAGTTCTTCTGCCTGTGGGATATCGGACCTTTGTTCTCTTGGTGTGTACATCGAGTTGCTTGTTTCCCTGATTCTATGAGCCTCGTCGCATATGAGGACATCGATTTCATTCTCTTTCGCGGTTGTGAAGCTGTTGAAATACTTGAAAAGTTTCGAAGCCCGCACGCCCACGATTTTTCGTAATGTTTTTGTGAACGCCTTCGATCCCGTCGCATGGTACACTTCTAAATGTTTTGATAATAGTTCGGCCAAAACGTTCAGGGCAATGACGGATTTGCCGGTTCCAGGCCCGCCCTTTACTATTATTACCGATTTTTTGAGCAGTTTCGAGGATTTCTTCGCCCTGTCGAGGATTGTGTTGTTGGCTGTTATCTGCTCGTCTATGAGGGTAAACGCTTTGTGGCCGTTTATCATGTGCGACGTATGTTCGAGCAGCTTTTTGCACGGCTTGATGTCGCTTCTCGTGAACCTGTTGAAAATCTCCAGACCTTCCCCGTTCCCGAGCTTTTCCTTCAGGTAATGCCCAAGGCTCTCGAAGTCCTCCTTGACGAAAGCGGGAAACTGCTTCAAAATGTCTCTGAATTTGTCCGAAAAGATGACATGGTCATCGGTTCTGGAATAGTTGTGGCAGTAAACGCAGGCATCAAGATTGACTTCTTTCTCGAAAATCGTGACGAAATCCTTCAGCATGAAGTAGTAGCCTTCTACCTGATAGGACGGATGGGGAACCATTCTCTTGGCTCCGCCGGTAAAGGTCATGACATTTCCCTCTACGTCGCAGCTTTCGGCATTCGACCACTGCTTCAGTTCCATTATGACGACGCAGTCCCCTTTGTCTCCTTTACCGAAAAACATGCAGTCTATTCTCTCGTTGGTGTAAGGAATTTCGGCTTCCAGTATAATCATGTTATCGGTCAGGGAATTCTTTTCTATCAGGTTTTTTACGAACTGCAAAGAATTCGTCCAAGACATGATTTCGGAGGGATTGGCCCTTCTCCCGTAATAGTTTTCAAAAGATATCCTTAATTTATCGGAAATTCTGTTCTGAACTGTGTCATCAACGAACTCCAGAGAAGTTCCCTGATAAAGTCTCATTTTTACAGCTCCGTGTATTTTTTATTCGACCCGCGCGATTTATCCACGGGATATTTTCTTTCGTTTTTGCTCATTTTCCTGTCCAGCGCTTGGGATAAGTCTATGTTATACTTTTGTGCTATTCTGACCAAGAAATAAAGAACGTCGGCCATTTCATCCTCAATGTTCTCTTTTTTGGATTTGTTTTCGAACATTTCCTTGACCTCATTATCCGTTTTCCATCTGAAATGTTCGAGCAGTTCGGCGGTTTCAATTATTAAGGCAACCGCCAATTCCTTTGCGCCATGGAACTGGTCCCAGTCTCTGTCTTCGCAAAATTTCTTGATTTTTTCCTTAAGAACGTGGATGTTTGTTTTTTGGTCCATGAAAAAGTAATAGTTCTAAAATTTATTAGTGTTTGTTCGTGTTCTAATCCTCCAACCCACCCCGCAGACGCCTATGACGGCCAATGACGACCACCAGAAGGCGATGAAGGCGCTTAACGCGAGGATAGAGGAGCTGTTCATCTTCGAGGAGTAGAAGCGGCGCGCTTTGCTCTCTTTCCCCGGATTAGCGGCGATTGATGGCGAATAATTGCGAAAAGTGGCGAACAATAACAAATATAAATAGGGAATACGTATAATAGGGATATACAATGACAATGTACAATGACAATATGGGATAGAATATTATGGAAGAGGAAAAAAGAGAAAGTAACAACAGATTCGGAAGAGAAATGCATCAGGTTAAGTGTTCCGAGTGCGGAAAGGAATGTGAAGTTCCTTTCAAGCCATCCGGAGACAGACCTGTTTATTGCAGGGATTGCTTCCAGAAGCACAGGCCGCAAAGACGCTTTTAATTTAACTGATTAAAGGTTTCTGGTTCTTTGTTTTGATTTTGTTAGCCTTTGCTCTGCCTTTCTATTTTTCTTTTTGTGATTTTTGCTAGTCCTCGAGTCCGCCCCTGCAGAGGTCGATGACGACCATCAACACGGCGATGAAGGCGCTTAACACGAGGATAGAGGAGCTGTTCGTCTTCGAGGGGGAGTAGGATCGTGCGATTTGTTTGAAAGCGCTGAACGACGCGGGAATTATTCTCTGCCGGCTTCTGCTTCTTTCAGGCAATCGAGGAGCATTTCGACCAGGGGCCTCAGATTGTGGTTTTTCTGGGATTCATAAAGAGACTTGTAATACCTTTCCTTGTCCCTGTTCTTTATGTCTATCATCGGGAAGCCGTCCTTCCTCAGCATGAAATTCAGGACAAGCCTCCCCGTCCTTCCGTTGCCGTCCCTGAAAGGATGTATGGACTCGAAAGCGGCATGGAAATAGGCAGCTGCGACAACAGGATGATACTTCCTTTTGTTTTTGGCGTGCCAGTTCACCAGTTTTTTGAATTCACTCCCGACCATATGATGCGGCGGCGGAAGCATGTCGACTCCGCGGATATAGACATTGACTTCCCTGAATCTGCCGGCGGCCTTCCACAGGATATTGTGCATAAGCTTCTTGTGTATTTCAAGGATGAAGCTTTTTGTTAGGTTTCCTTTGTATTCAAGGGTGTAATCGAATGCCTGCTTGTGGTTCTGAACTTCGTTTATCTCTCTCGGCGACTTGCCTTTCGGCACGATATTCTCAAAAAGTATGAGGCTGGTGTCCTGCAGGCTGAGTGTCGAACCCTCAATCGCATTGGTGTCATAGGTGAAATTGACAAGAAACCATTCGTAATAGTTTTTCCATGCAGGCTTGTCCATTTTCCTGATTTTTTTCAGGTTATCCTTTCTTATTGCCTCCAGAGATGCTTTTTCCCTCTCTGTCAGCAGACCGAAAAGTGGGTCTTCGGAGGAGAGCAATTCTCTTGATTTTTCCTCCACTTTGGGCGAAAGCTTTTTGATGAGCTCTTTTATTTCCCCTTCCGTCTTCTCGCCTTTGCCGGCGTACACGCGCAGTTTCTTGATTTTGCCTTTTAACCTTATCGCTTTTACTATGTAATGAAACTTGTTTTTCCCTATTCTTTTTTCTTCATGATAAGGCATAATAATAATTAGGGGGTACATATTTATAAATATCATTTTTATGTGTACCCTGTAATGTGACTATACTGGGGTTGTCGCTAATCCTCCAACCCGCCCTGCAGACGTCAATGACGACCATCAGAAGGCGATGAAGGCGCTTAACGCGAAGATAGAGGAGCTGTTCGTCTTCGAGGGGGAGTAGGGCCGCGCGCTTTGTTCTCTTGTTTTCCTAGTCCTTCAGCCCTCCTCTGCACAGGTCTATCACGGCCATCAGGACGGCTGCGATAATCTTTAAATAACCAGAAAACAAAAAAGTGGATATAAATGGGCAAAAAAGTGGATAAATATATAAATAAACAGGCATAATATACAAAAAAGTGGATATTTAGGGAATATTTAAGTGGATATTAGGAATAGGGAAGGCGGATAATAATGGCGGAAACGGGCATGGGCAAAATCCTGCTGGGCGAGAAGGAGAGAGAGGAATGGATATGGTTCCATGAGAATGCGTGGAATGAGGACTTGAAGCTCGCGGAAGAGCTGATGCTCAGATCTCCGAGATGGAGCATAGTGGCAGGATACTATGCAATGCACGATT
>CAYGVQ010000013.1:0-14881 GCA_964353515.1 uncultured archaeon | reverse complement strand
AGATTGGAGGCGTAATAATACCGCAGAAATTCGGGGTCGAAATGGTCCAGATATTCCCTGCCTGTTATGAACGTTCCGCGGGATTTCGACATCTTCTCCCCGTTCACCGTCAAAAAGCCGTGGACCACAACATTGTCAGGGGTTTTGAAGCCCGCTCCCATGAGAACAGCGGGCCAGAAAATGAGATGGAAGTAGGCGATGTCCTTGCCTATGAAATGGATGATTCTGGAATGCTTTGCTTTCCAGTAATCGCCCGTTGCCGAGCAGCCGCGGTGGCGGCAGTAGTTTTCAGTCGATGCTATGTAGCCGATGGGAGCGTCGAGCCAGACATAGAAATACTTGTCCTTCTCGCCAGGTATTTTGAAGCCGAAATACGGACTGTCGCGAGAAATACACCAGTCCTCTAGGCCTTTTTCAATCCATGACAGGACGTAGTTCTTTATGTCTTCCTGCAGACTCTCGTTTGTTTCCAGCCATGTCTTAAGCCTGTCAGAAAACGCGCTCAGCTTGAAGAAATAATGGTCGGAATCTTTCAGCACCGGCGGCTTCCTGCATATGCTACAGTAAGGGCGTTTCAAATCGATGGGTTTGTAGGTGGAACTGCAAACCTCGCACACGTCGCCGTACTGGTCTTCAGCTCCGCACTTCGGGCACGTTCCCTTTACGAACCTGTCCGGGAGGAAGCGTTTGCATTGCTCGCAGTAAAGTTGTTTAAGATTTTTTTTGTAAATGTGACCGTTATCCTTCAGGTGCTTGAATATCAGATTGGTGAAATAACGATTTTCTTCTGAATGAGTCGTGTAGTAGCTGTCGAAATGTATGTGGAAATCCGCGAAGTCCTTTTTGTGTTTTTCGTACCACGTTTTTATGAAGTCCTCGGGAGCGAGGCCGGCTTTCATTGCCGCGACCTCGATGGGTGTTCCGTGCGTGTCGTCTGCACAGCAGTATATGGCATTCGCTCCCTTCAGTTTCAAAAATCTTGTATATATGTCCGTCTGGATGTATTCAACCAAATGCCCTACATGAACAGGCCCGTTGGCGTATATGAGCGCTGCCGTGATTAGAGTTCTGCCGGTCATGAAAATTAGTTCTTGTCGATAATTTAAATAACTGAATAGTCGGCTTTTTCTGGAGTTTTGGTACCGCCAACAATAAATAACTAAATAACTTTATTATAAAACTGGTTAGTATGCAGGAGAGATTCAGAAAGATTACTTTTGAGGCAGAAAAGGCGAAGGCGTGGATAAACGAGACAAGGGAGCAGATACGCGTTGTTTCGCATTATGATGCTGATGGCATTTGCTCAGCTTCCATCATGGCCAAAACGCTCAGGAGAATGGAAAAGGATTTCCATCTAACTATCGTTAAGCAGCTCAGCAAAAGGATCGTTGAAGCGCTTGCCAGCGAACAGCGCAAGCTTATAATCTTTCTCGACATGGGCTCTGGGCAGATGGATATGATAAAACATCTGCTGCCATCCTCACGGGTTATAATATGCGACCACCACCAGCCCAAGGGCGAAAGGAATGAAAATATCATCCACATAAATCCAAATGCGATGGAGACGGAAGACGACATCTCCGGCGCAGGGGTAACTTATATCGTTTCAAGGAGCATCGACCAGAAAAACGCAGATCTGGCCCATCTTGCAATCATCGGCGCGATAGGCGATTCGCAGATAGACGCAATCGGCCACGACTGGGGGCTGGGTGGTATGAACAAGGAAATCCTCAAAGACGCCGAAGCCCATAGTAAAATCAAGGTTTCCAAGGGCCTTCGTCTGTGGGGCAGATACACGCGACCGCTTCACAAGGCCCTGGCTTATTCAATTGACCCCTTCATCCCTGGCATCAGCGGCTCTGAATCGACGAGTATACAATTTCTCCATGAACTGGGCATACCTGCAAAGAAAGGGGAAGAATGGAGAACGATAGCTGACTTGAACATTGATGAACAGAAAATCCTGGCAGGCGGGATAATAAAGGAAAGGGTGATAGCGAATCATGAAAATCCCGAATACATTTTTGGAGACGTGTACGAGCTTTTGGAGAACGAGGGCGAATTCCGCGACGCGAACGAATTCGCCACAATGCTGAATGCCTGCGGCAAGATGGACAAGGCAGAACTAGGCATTACGCTATGCCTTAACGTAGGAAGCGCCTTTGAAAAGGTTAAAGGGATACTTGAAAACTACAGGAAGGAGATAGGCAGGGGCGTGAACTGGGTTCATATGAACGTCAAAAATCCCGAGATTATCAAGGACATGCAGGGTATTTATGTGCTGGCAGGGCCGCATATATCCGAGCACATGATTTCAAATGTCATATCCGTCATGAACCATTCCGGCATTTTCCCCGAAAAGCCGTTATTCGGCATCGCAGACGCCGAAGACGGGGTAAAAATATCCGCAAGGGCCAGCGATGCTCTGGTCAGCAGCGGTCTGAAACTGAACGAGATAATGGACGCAATTTCAGAAAAACTCGGGGGCGAGGGCGGCGGCCACATGGGTGCGGCAGCGGCAGTTATACCTAGTGAGAGGCAGGAGGAATTTATAAATATGACTGAACTAATACTTACAAATATTATTGGTGTAAAACATGGGCATGAAGAACAAACCGAGGCTGGGAGAAGAAACGAAGGACGCGAAGGAGATCAAGTTCCAGGAAGCCACAGCAGAAGTGACGGAAGAAAAGATACTGGTCAAAAAATGGAAAGGAAAGGACTGGTTCAATATTTTGGCCCCTAGGGAACTGGGGGCGAAGCTTCTGGGTCAGACTCCTGCGACCGATCCCAAGTCACTTATAGGAAGGACGATGGAGGTCGGCGTACCAGAGATAACTGGTGATAACTCAAAATATTATATGAAGGTAAACGTAAAGATAACGAAAATCGAAGGCAAAACATGCCTGACTTCTTTCAACGGCGTGGAATGCACTAGGGACCACCTGCTTCGCATGGTGAGAAAAAGGAACCAGAAGGTTGAAAGCGTAGTGGATGTCGTGACCAAAGACGGCTGGGTTCTCAGGGTAAAGCCGTGGACAATCCTTAACGGCAAGCCAGTCACAAAGGTTGAAACAAAGATGAGACATATGGTTTCGAATTTCTTCAATGATTACGCAAGTAAAAATGACATGAGCGAAATGGTTAGAAAAATTCTTACGACTGAAATGCAGATGATGGTTAAAAAATCCGGCAGCAAGATTTATCCTGTCAGGTTTTCGGAGATAGCGAGGATAAAGGTCCTGAAATCGCCCGAATTCCAGATAGCGAAACCGAAAGAAGAGGAAGCGAAAGAAGAAGTTACAGAAAAGAAAGAGGAGAGGCCGGCAAAAGAGAAAAAGGCTCAAAAAAAGAAGGAAAGCAAGAAAAAGCCAGAAGCGCAATAAATAATATGTCAGATTCTTCTATAAGAAAAGGCATCGTGCTTGTTGACAAGCCTACCGGCATGACTAGTTTCGATGTGGTCGAAAAGGTTTGCAGGATTCTAGGCGCTTCACGCGGCGGCCATGCAGGGACGCTGGACCCGAACGTTACGGGACTCATGCTGATCGCGCTGGAGGAGGCGAGGAAAGCGATGCCCGTCCTCATGGGCATGGACAAGGCATACGAAGGCATAATGCTGCTGCATAAGGACGTCAATCGCGAAACGCTTGAAAATGCCGTCAAAAAATTCGTCGGCGAAATCGTCCAGAAGCCGCCCGTGAGGTCCAGGGTCGCAAGACTTGACAGAAAAAGGAAAATTCATTCCTTGAGAATTCTTAGAGTGAGCGGAAGGAAAATCAGCTTCGCTGTAAGCTGCGAAGCGGGAACGTATATCCGCAAACTCGTACACGACATCGGCCAGGATATCGGCTGCGGCGCCCACATGACCGAATTAAGGAGAACAAAAATCGGTCCTTTCTCGATCGAGGAAGCAGTTCCGCTCTCGGAGCTTTCGGAGAAAAATACCTTTCCTGTTGAAAAAGCGCTTGAAAGAGTCGGTCTGAAAAAAGTCGTCGTGAACGACGATTCGGTTCCTAAAATAAGGAACGGTAGCCCTGTTTTTTCAGATTTCATAGCTAGCAAAGAAAAAGCCGAAGCTAATGAAACGGTCGGCATTTTCGACGGAAAGGGCTCGATAATAGCGATAGGAAAAAACGCAGGCGATAAGATAAAAACGGAAAGGGTTTTCCTGCTTTAAGCGCTCTAACAAATAAAAAGAATCATAATTATTATTAACACATCAGGCCTCGGTAGCTCAGTGGTAGAGCGTTCGCTTGGTAAGCGAAAGGTCGCGAGTTCAATCCTCGCCCGGGGCTTCGAAATATTAAGATGTGAATGTAAATATAATACGGGTGATCTGTATACCATGTGGTAGGAAAAGGAAACGGAAGAAGATCAAGAAGCACAAGCTGAAGAAGAGACGCAAGAAGATGAGACACAGGAAAAAATAAACACAAATCAGATAGCTATTTTTAATAATGGCATACGCATAAATAGTCTGAGTGAGCTGTTAAAGTTTTAAAAGCCGCCTCAACAAACTTTATAAAATGGACGAAACCAAAGCTTCAAAAATTTCTCTTGGAGTGCACACGGTCGCGGGCATTGCGGCAGGCTACATATCCTACGCGCTGGCTAATAATATTTTTGCCATAGGGGCGATGCTGTTGATACTGTTCATAGTGGGGTATGCAACAGAATTCGTTCTGAAGAAAAAAGGCGTTAAATGGTGGATGACGAACGGCGCACTCCTATACATCCTCGTATGGCTCGTGAGCTGGGTTTTCCTTTTCAACATGTAAAGGCGATGTTATGATGGGACTGGGGAAGAGGGAGACGCAGTTCTACCTTTTTGCAGGTAAAGGTGGCGTCGGCAAAACAAGCGTAGCGGCAGCGACGGCTTTGTATTTTGCTGGCCTAGGCAGGAAGACACTTATAATTTCAACCGATCCTGCCCATTCGCTTTCCGATTCCTTCGAGAAAAAAATAGGAGGCGAAATAGTAAACATAAGCAAAAATCTATCTGCAGTGGAGATCGACCCCAAGATGGCGGTGGAGGAATACAAGGAGAAGATAGCGCCAAGGATAGAAAAGATCGATTTTCTCAAAGGCCTCGACCTTGGCGACGCCTTTGATTTCGCTGGCAATACGCCAGGCATAGATGAACTGGCAGCATTTGACAAATTCATGCGATACATGCAGTCAAAGGATTATGATATTATTATTTTTGATACAGCGCCCTTCGGCCACACCATACGCTTTCTCTCGCTTCCGGATCTGCTCGATTCATGGATCGGCAAGATGATAAACATCCGCCTTAAACTGGCCGGCGTAATAAACACCTTCAAGAAACTAATGCCATTCGGAGAGGAAGGCGGTGAAACAAAGCTCGGAACAGAAGAACTGGAACTTGTTAAAAAGCGCATATCTGAGGCAAGGAAAATCCTTAGCGACAAGAATAAGACCCATTTCAATCTCGTGATGATTCCTGAAGCCATGAGCATATACGAATCCGAGCGCTCGGTCAAAATACTGGCAGAATATGGCATACCTGTCAACACTGTCATTGTTAACCAGCTCGTGCCTGAAAACAACAGATGCCCCTTTTGCGTGGGCAGAAGAAAGCTCCAGCAGGAGAGGCTTAAAGAAATACGCAACAAGTTCAGGGGTCTGAAAATACTTCAGATACCGCTTTATAAGAACGAGGTCAAAGGGATAGAAATGCTGGAGAAGGTCGGAAGGGAGTTGTATAAAAAATAGGCTTATGTTCCTTCTCTCCAATCTGACAGGTATTTAATCTGTTCTTTGGTCAGGGCATCGATTTTCACTTTCATGGCATCGAGTTTGAGCCTAGCGACGCCTTTGTCTATGTCCTCAGGGACTTTGTAGACCTTCGGCTCTAATTTACCCTTATTCCTTGATATGAATTCTGCTGTTAGCGCCTGGTTGGCGAAGCTCATGTCCATGACTTCGCTCGGATGACCCTCCGCGGCGGCAAGGTTAACAAGCCTGCCCTCTGCGAGAAGATAGATTTTTCTGCCGTTTTTAAGCGCATGTTCATCAACATTGGGTCTTATGGTTTTTTTCGATTTCGTGAGCGCCTCGAGGTCATTCTTGTTTATCTCAGCGTCGAAGTGGCCCGAGTTTGCGAGAATCGCCCCCGTCTTCATCTTCTCTATATGCTCTTTTCTGATGATGTCCTTGCAGCCTGTGGCAGTTACGAAGATATCGCCTTTTTCAGCTGCTTCAGAAAGCGGCATCACGCAGAAGCCGTCCATAACCGCTTCCAACGCTTTCAGCGGGTCAACTTCAGTGACTATCACATGCGCCCCCATGCCTTTTGCCCGCATGGCTATGCCTTTCGAACACCAGCCATAACCCGAGACAACGAAATTCTTGCCTGAAATAAGGACGGAGGTCGCGCGCAGTATTCCGTCTATGGTTGACTGTCCTGTACCATAACGATTGTCAAAAAGATGTTTTGTGTAGGCGTCATTAATCGCTATTATCGGATATTTTAGCACGCCGTCCTTCTCCATCGCACGAAAGCGAGTGACGCCTGTTGTCGTCTCTTCCGTCCCTGCTATGATATTCTGAAGCAGGTCTGTCCTCTTAGAATGTATCCTTGTTACCAGATCGCCGCCGTCGTCCATCGTTATGTTCGGCTTGGCATTAAGTACCTGGTCAATGCACCAGTAATATTCCTCGTTGTTCACGCCGCGCCATGCGAATACGCTTATGCCGCCCTTTACAAGCGCGGCCGCTATGTCGTCCTGCGTGCTCAGCGGATTCGAGCCGCATAAGAAGACGTTCGCTCCGCCGGCTTTCAGCGTTTTCATAAGCACAGCGGTTTCTTTGGTTACATGCAGGCAACAAGCGACTGTCAAACCCCTCAATGGCCTTTCCTTTTCGAACCTATTCATTATGCTCATCAGAACAGGCATATGGTCCTCCGACCACATTATTTTCATCTCGCCTTCTGCGGCGAGACCCAAATCCTTAACCTTGCTCACAAGACCACATCAATTTCTCATTTTATATTCATAATATAAAAATTAATAGTATGCTTGAACCTACTGAAAAAACGAAAGAAATGCTCGAAGCGATGCAAAATCCGAAAACCTACGACGAAAGGGTCGATGAAATACGCATGCTTCAGACGCACATCTCCTGGGTTTTTCTGACAGGCAACTTCGCCTATAAGATAAAGAAGCCCGTTGACTTCGGCTTTCTCGATTTCACAACCCTAGAAAAACGCAAAAGACTGTGCGGGAGGGAGCTGGAGATAAACCGTAAATTTTCCCCAGAAATTTATCTAGGCGTCCTCCCCCTGAGCAGATACAAGGACAGGATGAAGATAGGCGGTGCTGGAGAGACGGTGGAATACGTAATCAAGATGAGGCAGATGCCGCAGGAAAGGCTCATGAACAGACTCCTTGCGGACAACGAAATAAAGACCGATACGCTCGTCAAAATCGTCGATATACTGATAAAATTTTATGCAAGGACCGATACGTATCGCCTTCCCAATTCCGTCGGTTCGCTTGCGACCGTGAAGTTTAACTGGCATGAGAATTTTAGGCAGACGGAGCCCTTCATCGGCAAGACAATAGACCAGAAAAGATTCGATGACATAAAAAACAAGGTTACCGCTTTCATGAACAGCAACAAGGACATCTTCGATAAAAGACTAATGGAAAGCAGGGTCAAATGGTGCCATGGCGATCTGCACTCGGGCAACATATTCGTCGTCGATGACAAGGTTTACATTTTTGACGCAATCGAATTCAACGAGCGCTTCGCCTGTTCTGACGTGGCGAGCGATATCGCCTTTTTATCGATGGACTTGGATTTCCAGCACAAAACCTTCCTTTCGGATTTCTTTGTCAAGAGGTACATCCAGAAGAGCGGAGACGGTGAAATCGCTAAAATTCTCGATTTTTACAAGTGTTACAGAGCGTATGTGAGGGGCAAGGTCAACAGCTTCAAGCTCAAAGATCCCAATGTTCTTGACTTCGAAAAAGACGAGGCTAGGAATACCGCCAGATTATATTTCCAGCTCGCTACGGAATATGCCAATAAAATTTAACATTCAATGCCCGTCAAATTCATGACGGAATCAAGATCATGTTCATCCAATCTTTCTGACAAACAACTGTTAATCCTTCTCGCCAGCGTGGGGCCTTTCGTCACGAAGCCGCTTACATAGGAAACACATGTTGCCCCCTTGGTTATTGCCCTGTAAGCCTTTTCAGGGCTGTCTATGCCTCCTGTGGCTATTATCTTTATGTCTTTCCCGAATTTCTTATGGATTTTTTCAACGTTATTCAGGACATTTTCGTATAATTCCGGTCCGCTGAGCCCTCCTCCACCCATCGATATCCTTTCTTCTTTCAAATACCTTGTGTTGCCGAAATTCACAATATCCAAGCCGGCATTGATTGCAAAGGGTATTATCTTCCTGTAGTTGTTCTCTTCAAATTCCTTGTCTGGGGATAATTTTACGCTTATTGGCTTTTCCGTCATTTTTCTGCTTTCCCTGAACAAGGCCCCTGCATCTTCAGGACGTTTGCTTAAATTCAGGCCGGTTTTCGTGTTGGGGCATGAGATATTAAGTTCAAACATGTCGGCGTATTTTTCAAGGTTTGCGACAACCTCAATATAATCGTCTATCTCGTTTCCTGCTATGTTCAGGATCAGCGGCTTGGACTTCGTCAAAGATGCGAGGAATTTTTTGTATTCCGTCATGCCAGGATTTTTAAAACCTATGCAGTTAACGAAGCCTTCGCCTCTTCTCGCGATCACAGGCTCAGGGTTGCCTATTCGTTTTTCTTTCGTTACTTTTAGAGTCACTCCGCCAAAACCAAGCTTCATCGCCCTTTCGATTATATACGGCTCGTGATAGCAAGCCGAAAGGATTACGGGATTGGGCAGCTCGCAATTATTTATCTTTACGTGCAATCTGCCATCGCAGGCTTCGTAATTCCAGAATAAATCTAACGGGAATCTCAAAAAATTTCTCCCGAGTTTTATGGCATATCTTTCGGGAATTTTTGAAAGAAAACAGTCATAAAATATTTCATAGAGATTTTTCTCTTGGGTCAATCAAACCCACCTTAAATTGGCGGTGCGAGCTTTTATGCCTGACTGCAGGCATTTATAAATTTCTGAAGACAAAAATAGAATGGGTTTTTTCTTGGTGGCAAATTTTGAAAAATAATAACTACATTGACCTTATGAATTCACAGTTCGGATTGACTTCCACGAAATGATGCGCCCTGCCTTCGCGGAATTCTGCGCACTGGTTCTCGGGCAGATTATCCACCGCTTCCCGAGGTGAATGAGCGACATCGCAGACCCAGTCATCATAAAATTCAACATCATTATCAGTCAGACACGGTCCATCCGAGAGATCACGGGACTGGGCTGCACAAAGCACCAAGCATTTCTGCTTTGCCTGTTCCTCGATGCTCGTCGTCTGCCCGTTGCCCTGTTGCTGCACGCAGCCGGAAATAAGAATTATGCCCGCAACTAGAAACAAAGCCCACTTCATATGCTTCACCCGTTAAAAACTGATTTTTTATATTTTAAATATTTTGAGATGTGCTTAGGATTGCTAAATCCTATTTCATTTATCCATTTTTCTGCTTGTTCCTTGCCATTTAATCTTATTCTAATTTTGCCTTTACCTATATCATTTACCTGAAATCTGAAACCTCTTCTTTTTAGAATAGTTAAAAATTGATTTTGCATTGGGGATGGGCAAACTTTCATTTCGAGTTGAGGGTATAATGTACCGTTATTGTTGGTGACTGTTACACAGCCATCTGTATCAAAATAGCCTCTTAGAACCATTAATTCTAAATTATTCTTCAGATAATATTTTGGTATTTTTGCTCTGTTCCATTTGGGTGATATAGCCATTCCCAAATCATCCAAAACAAATTTTATTATTTCTCTATGAAAAACTCTAATGTCACACGTATTTTCTCCTTTTCTAAAAAACTTTTTGGGTTTTATTCCGAATAAATCCTCGATGATGCTTTCCAAATATGAAATGTACTCTATATCATCGATAGAATTTGTGCTGATTTGAAGTTTGTATTGTAATTTTTCTCCTTCAGATGATTTACATTTATATATTCCTATGGAACCATCACCAAGTAAAATTCCTACAAATTCCGCTAATTTGACGTTTTCTTTTGAAGGAAATTTTAATTTCATATTTTACATTTGATGAGGATGCCTTATATCATTTTAGCGAAGCTACATCGAAGATGAAAAATGATAATATGGCATCCGAATAATATTCAAAAGAAAAAAATAGCGGGGGGTGGATTTCCACCTTTTTATTAAGGTTTTGAACCACCGACCTCTGGGTGTCCCACTGTAAGCAATTTCTAGCGAATCCTAGAGCTGCTATGGTACTGGAATCCATTGTTTTCACAAAGGATTGGCCCAGCGAGCACTCCAGGCTGCTCCACCCCGCTGTGTTATATTGTATGATGGCACATGTTTTTATAAGTATTCCAATTTGCCAAATAGCATTTTAAATAGCAAAACAAATATTTATCAAGTGGTGTAATGGCCGAAGACGCGATTCTTATAACCGATATAATCAAGAAGGTTAACGAGGAGCTGCGCAACCTAGAAATGGAGAAGAAGGTCATAAACGATCTCATAAAGCAGGTCAGAAGGCAGATAAATTCTCTCGACAGAAGGGAAGTGAAGCTTCGTTCGCAAATAGCCCTGCTGGTGCAGAAGGAATCAGACTTGAGCAGCAGGAAGACGGAGCTTGAAAATAGGCTGGAAAAGACTAGGAAAAAATTTGAAAAAGTGTTTGTGGCGAAAAAATCGTTGTCTGAAGCATTTTAGAATTTCTCCCAGTGGATAACTTCCTTCAGATGCTTTTTCTTTGGCATCTTCGGATTGCTGTGAAAGTAGCCCAAAGAGATGAAGCATACAATCTCGTGTTTTTCCGGGACTTTGAGCAGCCTTCTCGCATCCCTGATGTCCTTTTCCAGGGCCGCTATGTAGCATGTTCCTATGCCAAGCGATTTCGCCGAAAGCATTATGTTCTGCGCAGCTATACAGCAGTCCTCGATGTGCCTATGGGATTCCTTGTGACCGCATACGACGATGCAAGCTGTCGCATCTTTCAGGAAGTTGCCATATGGCACGATTTTGGAAAGCTGGGTCAGACTAGTCTTGTCGGTGACCACAATGAAATCCCATGGTTGTATATTCCGCGCGGATGGTGCCAGTCTTGCACAATCTACTATTTCCTCGAGAAAGTGCTTTTCTATCTTTTTGCCGGCGTAGTTCCTTACGCTTCTCCTGTCCTTTATCAGGTTTATGAATTCGTTCATAGACCCACAAATTAATTGAACTTATCTTTTTTAAAGATTTACTTTCGTTTTTTGACGGAATTTCTGCTATTTTTTGCACTTCACGCCTTTATGCGGTGCAAACCTGTCGTAGAAAAGTCCAAGCAAATACCCCAATACAAGGAAAAAAGCGATGTTCAGCGGCGCCAGCATTATGAAGCGCGTTTGAACCATGAATATGCCGCCCACGATGCCGCTGGGATATGCTGCTTCACCCAGAATAATGGCTATTGTGATAAGGATGCACAGGAAAAGGCCTTTTCTTTTAAAGTTCTTTCCTATGAGCTCGTTGTGCATCAGCGCAAATATGAAGCATACGATTATGCCTGCGATTATGCCGCCTATCATCGACCCTGGTATGGCGGATATCATGCCTATGTCAGCCAGCTGATCGATGGTCATGGGGATGTTGACGTTTGCAGGTATTGATTTTCTGATCATCTCTATTATATCTTCCCTGTAGAAAACATACGCCAGTATAGAAACTATGCCCTGCATTACGCCATAGATGATGCCAGAAACTGCTCCTGCTTTGATTATGCGCAAAAAGTCCATGAAATATGGATGTTTTTAGTATTTTTATTGGTTTGCCATCATAGAAATTAATATGGAGAAAAAGGGTTTGATGCCGCTCTGGGCAACAGCGATTCTCGGTTTCATATTCTTTTTGCTGGGCGTTTATCTGGCAGTAACGTTCTTTGCCAGTCCGATAGGCCTGTGGTCAGGAGTGATACTTGTAATAATAGGGATAGCTATGATGTTCATAGCCGCTGTTCTGATCTGAAGCGCTTACTCCTCCACGCGCGGCGCCAGAACGAAGGACAGATGTATCTTGTCTATGTCCTTGAAAACCATTCTCAGCGGATAGTCATTGGCGTATTCCAGCAGAACCTTGTTCGAGAATTTCGAGGCCTTTATCATCTTCTTAAGGTACTCGAGCGGATACCTAGCCTTGACGGGCTCCGCCACATCGATTTTTTCAATTCCACCCTCACCCCTTTTCAGTTCCAGCTGGGATGAGTTCATGTCGCCCTTTGCCCATATTTTGAACAGATGGGGCTCTGTTTCAAAGACAACGGAATCATCGACTATGTCCGCGTCTGTTATGCCTTCCTCCAGGGCGCCCGAGTCCAGCTCGATTTTGCTCTTGAATTTCAGCTGGTCAAGCGGAGGTTTCTCGCTGGAAATGTTAAGCAGCGGCACCTCGAATTTCCTGGTCCCCTTGCCCCTCATGACGACTTCAAGGATGTTTGACCCGTCTTCCTTCGAAAGTATTACCTTCTCCCCCGTCTTAATTCTCTTTATGACTGCGACCAGATTGGCCAGATTCAGGCCCACGTTGTTTTCCCCTGTTACCTTGAAGTCCTCGAAAGCAGTCGAAAGCAGATGGAAGTCGACCATCGCTATCATGCTTCTGTCCGGAGAGACGAGCGATAAACCTTTAGCATCAACTGTGAAAACCCCCTCGTCTATAATCTCAGCTATTATCGGTATAGAATTTTTCAGCAAATCCGCATTACCCAACGTTATTTTGAACATCTAAACACCTCCACTATTTCTAAAGACGCATGCTTTGCCTGCGTCTTGCTTTTAATTGCCTTTTTCCATCTCTACAGTTTTTCTGTAGAGAGCAACATCAACCTTGCCCATCTCCTGAAGGATTTCACCCTCAACCTCGAAGCCATCTTCTGCAGGCATGACCCTGCCGAATATCCTGACAAACTGGTTTTCTTTAACGTTTACAGGGTCGTTGAACACAACATTTATTTTTCCACTGCCGTCATCGATTACGATTACATTCTCCTTCTTGTCTATAACCGTCCCTAGCAAACGAACGCGCACATCGTTCTTGCTGATATCTGCTATTTTCTTTTCGTAAGCAGGCAGTCTTCTCGGGGTTACGAAGCCTTCAAGTGTTTCTGGCATTATTTCAATTTAAAAATAAAATTTATAAGCTTGATTTTTGCGAGGGTTTAACTTATCATTCTGTAATTATATATCTAATAAAAACAATAACATTATTATATGAGATTCCTGCCTTTCGTTATTTTAACTTTCTTGCTGTTTTTACCACTTGTAAGCCCCCTAGATAGCGGTACGATACTTTCCGCAGAGCCGGACACAGGATACAAATGCGTTTACGTAAACCTGCCGCAGGACCTCGGCATCACCAGCATCAATCAGGATTCTGAGACTATTATAGAGGTTGACAAAAACAGCAGCCCATGGTCTGACATGACCTACAACAAGGTCGTCATGAACCCCGGCGTTCTAAACAAGAACCCTGTTTGCTTCTCCTATTCAGGCAAAAAGGAGGGGGACTTCTCATTCTACATGATAAGCCTGTCGTCTGTCAAACTTGGCGTTTCAAATTCCATCTCAGGTGGCTTGTGCGTTTCAAATTACGAAGATGTGGACACGGATGTAAATGTCGGGAACAAGACCGATGTGTGCAAGCTGCTTAGTGAAAATGCCGACATAATTGACCTCAGTTTTGGGGAGGAAATGATACAAGCAAAGCCAGGAGAGATTATTACGAAAACTTTGTACGTGACCTCTTATGCGAACCTGAGGATAAGACTTTCCATGGTAACCAACCTTCAAAATGATTTTGAAGAGACGTTTGTAACAACTTCCAAAGCGAAACCAACGGCCACAAAAACCTTCAAGGTAAAGGCCCCTGAAAGGGAAGGTGAGTTTGAAATAGCAGTTCTTGCGCAGGTTGACGGGTGCGCCATACAGGCGTGTAAAAAAATAAGACAAGCAGCCATATCGGTTAAGCAGAATGAAAAGGAGGGTTTTTCCGTATCCATCATACCGAAAAACATAAACCTTAAAACGGCGAATGAGGTTTTATTCAGGGTGGTCATAAATAATTACGAAGAAATTCAGAATTTTAAAATAGAAGCAAGCTCAGACCCGCCTCTTACGGTAGAGCCTGCGTCTCAGAATGTCAGTGTCGAGAAGGGCAAGGAAAAAATAACAGTTTTCAGGGTAGTTCCGGGCAATGATGATTTGTACGAGATAGACTTCAAGGTCACGGCAGAAGAAACAGAGAAATTGGTAACTGCTTATCTATCGGTTGGCGAGCTTCTTACAGATGCGCTCAGATATTCAGAAGCAGCTGAAAATACGGTTGCCAACGCAGACATAAAGGAGGAGATGAGAAAGGCTAAGATGGCTTATGAGGAAAGTTACAATACCACATCCTACGGAGATGAACTGGATGATTATGAGGATTTCGTGAATACGATTGATGAACTAAAGAAAAGCTCTGGCGGAAACGGTAACGGCAACGAACCTCCTCCACCCACGCAAGAGGAAGGATTCAACTGGATGTTTGTGGCTATACCTTTGGTCATAATAGTTGCAGTCGTCCTTCTTTTAATCGCCTTCAAGAAAGCAAAAACTACAGACGCCGGATACTCGTATGCCAAATACCCCGGCTACCGCGGAGACGAGGGCCGTGAATAAATATTAATTCTTATGAGTAATATTTCAGATAACCGTAAATT
>CAYGVQ010000012.1:0-15226 GCA_964353515.1 uncultured archaeon | reverse complement strand
CCCTTGACTTCTATGCGCGTCGTAGCGTCAACCGAGTATATGTAGCCAAGTGCCACTTCGAAATTGCCCTGTGTCCTGCTTGAGGGCGGCTGCACTATCTGAAATTCGCATGTTATGTCAGTTGTCCTGCCATTCCAAAGGTACACGTATGTTCCTGGCAACGACGGAAGTATTGCTGGTACGTCAGTGAAAATGGGTGTTATCCACTGAGTCTGCGATGGACAGTATCCTCCGACAGGAGCGACCCATGGGGGCCATGTCACTGCCATTGCAACCGGGTAATTCCTTCCTCTTACCTGCCCTGCGCCTGAATTGTCAATTCTTATCTGCAACTGGAACTTTGAATCCTTGTACTCGTTTGCCCTTACAAACTGGCCTGCGTTGACCGTAACCGTCAGCGGGCCCGCTGTCTGTGTTGCTGCTTCGCCTGCCAAGGCATCTCCCATCTGGACAACCCTTCTTAGCTCTTCTGCTGTAACGAACCAGACTGGTTTTGTGGCCCTAGTTTCATACGGGTAATAAACCCTTGCCCTGATTTCATAGGATTTCCTTTGTCCTCTCTGAAGCAATGGTGCCATCAGTTCCCAGTTCGCTGTTCCCAGACCGCCCTCTGTGTTGGATTCGATATCTGGCATCAGCATTGTTCCAATGTCAACGATTGTTGACGGCATCACGCCCCATTCGGTCGGGTCTATCGACATTATCTCTGCCACTGCTGGAACTCCTATCTGTGCCGGGCCGTTGTATTCTCCCCTGTTTCTGGCCTCAAGCCGAAGGCTGACCGGCTCTCCTGATTCTATCGTGCTCAGTGATGTCTCGAATTTTTCAACCACAATGCCGGGTCCTCCTCCTGATGTGCCAGATGGCTGCCCTATGCAGCCAGAAACTGTCACTATCGCTACTAATACGCATAACATCAAAAGGAATTTCGCTTTTCTTGATGCGTCGGCCATAATTATTTTATATAACAACAAGCTTTTATAGCTTTCACAGCTTTATTCGCGGCTGAACCGTAAGCGTTAGCTCCTTCGTGAACTTGTACCAGTAGCTGATGTCTGCCCTTATGTGGTAGGTCGATTCCTGCTTTACCCTGCTGGGATCGGCGACTGTTATCGAACAGGAATACTTCGGCGTCGACCTGCCTATGAAAGTTATGCTGGGTTTCTCCCTCGCGCCTTTGAGATGCGCCTCAATGCATTCCTTGATTGTCATTGTCCCGGTGCCATCAGATTTCAAGGCCTGTATGGTTTCTATTGATCTTGTGGGGTCCGTTATACTCCCTACCCCCAGACACATTTTCATGCTGGCCGGATTTTTGCAATCAAAAACAAGGTTGCTGTTTTCCGTGCTGGTCTCGCCTATCTCAAGGATTCCGCCGCCCTTGTTTTCTACCCAGAAGCTCATTATGCCGCTTCCGGCATTTTGCGCGGCGACGCCCTGCGATGCATCGATGACTATGGGCTGGTTCAGGACTTCTATATATGGTTTTACCGGCCCTTCGCCAATTGATGCCACCCCTGTTTCCGAGAAACTCTTACCTTCGGAAACCAGCCTTGAATACTCGGCCTTGTTGACAAAGGTTACGGACGTGGTTGAATATGTTGTGTAGTTGTATTTGGCAAGGACGCCAATCTTGCAGGGGGTTTCCACGTTTATATCGTTTGCTTCCAGTTTCCATTCGACCAGAGCAGTGGACTGCGGATGCATCCTCAAGGAGCATTCATAAATGCCGTCGTGGTCATTGTCCTGGGGCGCGGTAGTGCCTGAGCAGAACTCGCCGGTAACCTTGAACATACCGCAATAATTGTAGAGCTGGACAGTGATGTTGTCTATGGCCGCATACTCCGGCTTCTGTAAATTCTTTACTATGGCGCGCAGGCGGATGGACTGGCCGGAGCGGACTGTCGTTGACGGGATCGCTTCCAGCCTTTCTATTGAAATCACGTCGTGCCTCTGCTCGTTGACGGTCATGCCGCCAAAAATGTCCGGCAAAAACGGGATTTCGATGTCAAGGATAGGGACGGTGCAGCCAGAACTAAAAACGACCAGAAACAGCGCGAACCCCGTCAAAATCCTTTTCATAACATTATATTATTCGACACGTGAGCATTTATTTTTATTGACAGCCGCCGAAGTATAAAATATGAAGGGCCAGCTCATTTTAGAGTTTGTTATTGCAGGGTTCATCTTTTTCGCTATTGTCATATACACCATAAATTACCTGAATGTGAACGTCTCCGATTTCAACGGCAAATTTTATCAGAATTACCTGCAGACCAAAGCGCTTCAGATATCAGAAATCCTCATGGGCGATGCTTCGTCACTCGGCCTGATGGATAACGCGGAATTCAACACATCCAAAATACAGAGCTTCAACAGCAGCTACTGCAATCCTGGCGGGGTGTACAAGAATCTGGTGGAAAAACTTCACCTTTACCAAAAAACCATTTTTGGGACGTTGCCAAACGACGTAAGAATAGAAATGAACATCACATCATCAGGTGTGACATTGCTTGATTGCGGTCCCAGGATACCGAGAAATATAACGCGCGCTGAAATCGGGAGACTTGGGATGCTGCAGGGCGAGGAAGGAGAAACCGCGAACCTTAGGATTGTTGTGTGGTAGTTGAAGGGATTATTAATTAAAGGTGCAATATATTAGCATGAAAATAATCGTCGTCGGCGGCGGGAAACTTGGCGAGGCATTTTCAAAACTTCTGGCGAAGGAGAGGCATGACGTTGTCCTCATCGAAAACAAGGAAGAACTCGCAGAAGAGCTCGCCGATCGTTTGGATGCCCTGGTTCTTTATGGCGACGGCTCTGACAGGAATCTGCTCAAGGATGCCAACATTGAAAGCGCAGATGCCGTTGTCGCCATTACCGGTGACGACAAAACCAATCTTGCGGTATGCGAAATCGCCAAAAATGCAAAGGTCCCTAACATTGTTGCGAGGGTAAATCAGCAAGAAAGCGAAAGGGTTTTTGCGAAGCTTGGCGTCACGAGCCTTGTCGATGCAACCGCAACAGCGCTTCTGGCCTTCAAAAAACTGGTGGAGAAGCCAGGCAAGCAGCTTGTCAGTTTCGTGGCGGGCGGCAAAGGCGAGATGTTCGAGGCCAGTATCAGTAAAGCATCGAAGTTCGCCGGGAAAAGCGTATCGGAGGTTGCGAAAGATTTCGCAGTTGCCTGCATCTATCGTGATGATAAAATGCTTATTCCAAAACCTGAGACCAAGATAAAGGAAGGCGACATTCTTACGCTATGCGCCCCGCTGGAGGAAGTCAAAAAAATAGAGGGTATGCTTTAAAGTTTTCTTTTTATAAAATCGCCCAAAACATCCTCGAGGTCCGGCTTGCCCTTTTCTTTCAGGTTGTAGGTAACCCTGATGGTTGGCTTGTTTATTTTTATGATTTTGGTTAGGTCCATTGGCGTGGCAATCAGAACCAAATCGCATGGCGTCCTGTTAATTGTTTTTTCAAGTTCTTCTATCTGCTTTCCGCCGTAACCGAGCGCCGGCAGGACCTCGGTTATCTGGGTGTATTTATCATAGGCTTTCTTTATTGAGCCAACGGCGTATTGCTTTGGCTTTATTATCGTTTTTGCGCCGAATTTTTTGGCTGCAACCCATCCCGCGCCATATGCCATCTCGCCGTGCGTCAGCGTTGGGCCATCCTCGACGACGAGGACCTTTTTGCCCCCTATTCTCAAATAGCCGTCGGCAGCGACCTCTGAATTTGCATGTATAACAAGAGCGTCGGGATTGGTTCTCCTTACGTCATCCAGCATTTTTTTTATGTTTTCCTTTTTCGCGGTGTTTTCCTTGTTTATCACAACTACGTCAGCGAACCTCAGGTTGGTCTCGCCCGGGTAATAGGTTGTGGCATGCTCGGGCCTGTGTGGATCGACCACGACTATGTGCAAATCCGGCCTGAAAAACGGCGTGTCGTTGTTGCCTCCGTCCCAAAGTATGATGTCTGCTTCTTTCTCTGCCTCTCTCAGAATCTTTTCGTAATCGACGCCTGCGTAAACAATAAAGCCGTTTTGGATGTGCTGCTCGTATTCTTCGCGCTCCTCAATCGTGCATTCGTTTTTTTCAAGGTCCTCGTAGGAAGCGAATCTCTGGCATGCCTGCTTGAGAAGATTGCCATAAGGCATCGGGTGGCGGACTACGACGATCTTATAGCCCCTTTTTCTGAGGAGCAGGGAAAGCCTGCGAGTGGTCTGGGACTTGCCGCAGCCGGTCCTGACGGCACACACGGCAATTACCGGTTTTTTGGCTTTCAACATGGTTTTGGCATTTCCCAGAAGCACAAAGTCCGGCCCCAGTGCATTAACAAGGCTGACTTTGTGCATGACTTCGATGAAAGATAGGTCTGAATAAGAAAGGACAACGAAGTCAACATCATATTTCTTAATCAGGCGCGAGAGGTCGTTTTCATCGAATATCGGTATGCCTTTCTGGTAAAGTTTCCCGGCGAGTTCCTTGGGGTATGTCCTGCCGGCTATATCGGGTATCTGGGCTGCCGTGAAACAGACGACATCGTAATCTTGGTTATCTCGGAAAAAAACGTTGAAATTATGAAAATCGCGGCCGGCCGCGCCCATTATTATGACTCTACTCCTTCTCTTCTTTTTCTTTGCACTTGTTGCCTCTCTCCTGACCAAATTCATACAAAACCCTCATTGCCTTGGCTGCGTTTTGCGGGTAGGAAAACGTCGGGATGCCTATATCCTCCAAGGTTTTCTTCAAAACTTCCGTGTATTCACCGCCAGCAGATATAACGAAAATGGGCTTCTTGCTCGTCTTGAAGGCGTTTATTATAGTGTCCACTATTTCGCCGCCGAGCCTCGGGACCTGCAAGAGCACAATAAGACCAACCATATCGACGTTGGGGTCGCCCAGCGCTGCTTCCAGCGCTTCCTGGTACCTCTCGACGTCCGCATCGCCGGTTAAATCGATGGGGTTCTTTATGACAACATAACTTGGCATTTTCTTCATGAGGTGTTCGGTCTTTTCTTTGCTCATTTTCGAAAGCCTGAGGCCGTTTTTTATAACACTGTCCGTAAGCAGAATGCCGAAACCCCCGCCGTCAGTTATTATCTGCACCCTGTTGCATTGAGGCTTGGGCAGCGAGGAAAGGGTACGCGCGTAGTCGAAAAGCTCTTCCATGTCGCCCGCCTGTATGACACCCGCTTGCTTGAAGGCAGCAGAATAAATTTCGAATGACCCCGCCAAAGAGCCTGTGTGCGATGAGACTGCCTTGGTGCCCGCCGAAGTCACGCCCCCCTTCAAAACGATTATGGGCTTTTTGCCGGCCGCCCTCTTGGTTATTTCGAAAAACTTTCTGCCTTCATTCACTCCTTCAAAATAGGCGCATATCACCTTCGTCTTTTTGTCCTTTACAAGGTATTCAACAAGGTCTGCTTCATCGACGTCGACAGTGTTACCGTAAGAAATAAACTTTGAAATCTTGTAGCCTTTCCTTGCCATCCAGTCAAGTACAACCGAGCCCACTGCGCCAGACTGGGTTATGAAGGCGATGTCTCCAGCCTTCGGCCTACCAAGCTTGAACCTCGGAAGAAAAACCGTATCTACACCGTTGCTTGGGTCGAAAACGCCAAGGCAGTTGGGCCCTATTATCCTTATCTTATGTTTCCGGGCTGCTTCAGCAAGTTTTTCCTCAAGATCTGCGTTGCCCACTTCCTTGAAGCCGCCGCTTATGACTATTGCGCTGTGTATGCCTTTTCTGCCGCATTCCTCTATTGCCTTGGGGACGAATTCGGCTGGGATTGAGATTACCGCGAGATCTATCCTTCCTTTTATGTGGGTCACGCTGGGAAAACACCTAACACCGAGAAGTTTTTTAGTGTTTGGGTTGACCGGGAAGACCTTGCCTTTGTATTCGCCCTCAACCAAGTTCCTGAAAATAACATGACCTATCTTACTCTGGTCCCTCGACGCACCGATAACGACGATCGCTGTGGGTTTAAAGAAGCCCTCAAGTTTGTTGTTTGTGTTGGTTTTTTTGCCTGGGTTTTTCATAAAAGATATTATTGTGTCGGTCAATATATTAATTATGCCACTCCGCAGGATAATTTCCGAGAGGGAGGAGGAACTTCCGATTTCAACGATAGGCGAGCTTATAAAAATCGCCGAGGAGAACAAAGGCATAATTTCGCTCGGCCCGGGCGAACCTGATTTTGCCTCGCCGAAACACGTCATAAAATTTGCATGTCAGAAACTGAAAGAGGGTTATACGCATTATTCGCCGCCCGCCGGCAGGGCAGAGCTCCGCGAGGCGATAGCAAAAAAACTCAAGAAGGAAAACAAGATTGATGTATCGCCCGATCAGGTTATAGTGACTGTTGGTTCAACGGAAGCGATAATGCTGGCGCTCATGTGCACCATCGACCCGGGTGAGGGTGTTCTTGTCCCTGACCCCGGCTTTCTCGCCTACACGCCGACGGTTGAAATTCTGAATGGCATGCCTTTGTGTGTCCCCCACTACGAAAGCACCGGGTTTCAGTTTGATATTAAGCAAGCAAAGAGGGCCATAATGCCTGAAAAAACAAATGTTATCATTGTAAACTCGCCCTCGAACCCGACTGGTGTTGTTTACAAAAAGAAGGTGCTGGAAGAAATCGCTGGTTTTGTAAATGAATACGATCTTCTGGCGATTTCAGACGAAGCATATGAAAAACTGGTTTATGCTGGTGAAAAACACGTCTCTCTTGGTTCACTGAATGGTATGGAAGACCGTGTCTTGACACTGCAGTCGTTTTCAAAAACCCACGCCATGCCTGGTTTCAGGGTGGGTTACGCTGCCGGTCCTGAAAAAATAATAAACGCGATGAAAAAAATCCACATATATTCAACTGTCTGTGCACCGACAATTTCCCAGGAGGCTGCGCTCGCTGCTCTCGGGGGGCCTCAAAAACACGTTGCCAAAATGGTAAAGGAGTATGACAGGCGAAGGAAGCTTATGTTCGAGCGGTTTAATGAGATCCCTGGTTTTTCTTGTGTAGAGCCCAAAGGCGCTTTCTATACTTTCCCAAATATAAGGGGCTTCGGGATGAAGTCTCTCAAATTCTCAATGTGGCTGCTCAAGAACGCAAAGGTTGCGGTTGTCCCGGGGACTGAGTTTGGAAGGTGTGGGGAAGGTTATGTAAGATGCTCCTTCGCAACATCTTATAAAAAAATTAGCACTGCTTTGGATAGGATTGAAAGGGCAACTAAAAAACTCAAAAGAAGATGCTAAAGACCCCACCACCCCTCTTTCCTGTGGAAACTGACTTTTTGTTTCTTAAATAAAAATTATTCGTAATTATTCGTATTATAACATTGTTATAATATAAGTTGTTTAAATAAATAAATAAATAAAAATTCCATAGGAAATAAAAAAACACCTCCACTGGAAATCATGGTGTGTGGGCAAAAACATTTAAACCCCAGTTTCATATGGAAACTATGGCGCAAGTTTCTTTGAATGAGATTTTCAAAAAATATGCTGAAAAAAGAAGCATATTCAAACAAAAGGACACACTTTCTATCCAATTCACCCCGGACAGCATACCCCACAGAGAGAGACAGATCAACCAGATTGGGCTGATACTCGCACCTCTTTTAAGAGGCGAAAAGCCATCGAACATTTTCATATACGGCAAGACAGGGACAGGCAAATCCCTCTGCGCGCAACACACGCTATCGAAACTCCTTGAAGCAGCCAAGGGCAACGGAAGCAAAGTAAAGGCTATGTGTGTAAACTGCAAAATGAGCAAGGTTTCAGACACGGAATACCGCATGCTTTCGCAGCTCATATTCAATTTCGGTGTCGAGGTGCCTTTTACCGGGCTTCCAACAAACCAGCTTTACCAAAAATTCTACAGTTTGCTTGACGCCAAAAAACAAAACATCGTCATTCTTCTCGACGAAGTTGACGCTCTTGTCAGCAAAATAGGCGACGGGGTGCTTTACAACCTCACCCGCATAAACCAGAGCCTCAAGAACTCGAAACTCACTATAATAGGCATATCAAACAACATAGCCTTCATAAACGATCTGGACCCGCGAGTAAAATCGTCGCTTTCTGAAGAAGAGATAGTATTCCCGCCATACAACGCCAACGAGCTCAGGGACATACTTACAGAGAGGGTGGGCTTTGCCTTCAATGCTGGCGCAATTTCACCTTCAGTAATAGCGAAATGCGCTGCATTGGCGGCCCAGGAACACGGCGATGCTAGGAAGGCGCTGGATTTGCTGAGGGTGGCGGGAGAAATCGCAGAGCGCATGGGAGGCAACATCGTCACAGAGGAGCACGTTGATTTTGCCGAGAAAAAACTGGATACGGACAAAACCATAGAAATCATCCGCAACCAACCCAAACAATCACAATGCGTCCTGCTCGCAATACTCAAACTCGCCAAAAACATAACCAAAGGAATACAGACAGGTGACATTTATGATGTCTATGCAGAAACATGCAAGAAAAACAACCTCAAATCCCTTACACAGAGGAGGGTTTCCGACCTCATATCAGAGCTTGATTTGTTTGGCATAGTCAACGCAAAAGTTATATCAAAAGGAAGATACGGGAGGACCAGGGAAATCAAGATTGATCTTTCGAAAGAAATAATCGAAAGAATAGAAAAGTTTTTCAGCACCGAGCTTATTTAAATTTTCCCCCAAATAAGGGTTATGAACAAAAGAGACGTCATAGAGCTTTTTTTGAAGAACGGCGTCATGCTTACCCCGGAAGAAGTTGAGGGCCTTGAAGAGAAAAACTACATGCAGTTTCTCGAGAAAAAACTTGGCGGGGCCAAAAAAGACGACGTTGTTGTCGCAGAACCCAAAAAAGGGAAGATATCCTGCGAGGATTTTGTTAAAATCTGTAGCAATAAGTTCGAATTTCTGAGGGGGTTGCTCCTTAGAAAAACAGATGCGGTCTCAATAAATAAGGGAAGAAAGATCTTTTCCGAGGTCACGATAATAGGAAGGGTTAAAGAGCTGGCATCAAGGGGCTTTGTCGTCGAAGACGTTACAGGCGAGACAGAGGTCGTAACAGACAAAAACCATGTTAGCTTAGGCGATGTCGTCGGACTTAAAGGCCATTTCAAGGACAACCTTTTCTTCCCGAACCAAATTATATGGCCTGACATCCCTCTTGAGAGCAAGGCAAAACCCTGGGACATGAGCATAATCCTGACAACCAAAATCAAGGAGGAAATGAACGGTATAATAATATGCCCTTATGTGAGGACGGCCGATAACGTAATAGGTGAGTTTGGAAGACTTGGGACGATTAGCATCTCGAAGCATGGAAAGGAGCTTGTTGTGGTGGCATACTCCCCCTCGAAGGAAACGGGCGAAGAAGAAGCAGCCAGAATTTTGAAGAAGCGGCTGATACCAGAAGAAGGCTTGCCGGATAATGCCATCACAGAAGTACCTGTTATCTTTTGGCTTTTCAGAAACGGCAAGAGCTGGACTAGGAACTACAGGAGCGTTATCATTATTTCAACGGCTTCAGAAAGCTTTGCAGAGTGGCACGGCAATGAAGTAAATTTTGGAAACATATAAGCAATTAATATAGGCCCCAACCAAGATTAAATATGTTTAGAATACTTGTCGTTGCTGACATACACGGGGAGTTTGAGAAGTTTTCCAGATTGATGGACAGGATGAAAGAGCATACCTTTGACCTCGTCATATGCCCCGGAGATTTCACGGACATGTACAACACGCCGGAGGGCTATTCCCAGCTTGACATAAGCGAGCTGGTGGTGCAAAAACTTCTTTCTCTAGGCAGGCCCGTTTTGTGCATCCCGGGGAATCACGAGCCTTACGATATACTTGATGTATTCGACGAATACGGAGTGAACCTACATGAAAAGGTGAGGCAGATAAGTGGTATCGAGTTCGTTGGCTTCGGCGGGGCGGCAACGCCGTTCAATACTAAATTTGAGCCAACCGAGGAGGAGATAAGGCACGGCCTTGAAAAAAGGCTCAGGGAGATAAAGGGCAAGTTCATATTGGTTACCCACAATCCACCATTCGGTACGAACCTGGACAAGATCGAAACAGGAGAGCATGTGGGATCAAAAGCGATAAGGGAGATAATAGAGAAGGAGAAGCCAACGCTTGCGATATCCGCCCACGTGCATGAGGCAGGCGGCACCGATAAGATAGGCGATACGGTTCTTTTCTATCCAGGAGCCTCTTTTGAAGGCTATTACGGCATAGTTGAAATCGACAAAGAAATCAGATGTGAAATAAAGAAAATTTAACTACCCCATCTCCTTTAGCCTGTTCATTATTTCCTCTATGGAGTCTATCCTGCAGACAGCGACAGGTATGCCCTCAACCTCGGCGATGTTCATGGCAACTTCATTCACTTTATCCAAACCGTGAAGTACAACAAGACCTGGCTGAAGGTTGGTTAATTTGATGGCAACCATCGGCGTTTTTCCTGTCGTGACCCCTGTGAAGATTAGCGCTCTTTGCGTGGTAGCTCCGTATAGTTGTATTAGCTGGTTATAGGACAGCTCGAGTATTGCCTTCACAGAATCTATAATAGTGTAACCGTAAATTTCCCTTTCGAGGGGCACTCTTTTTGTTATAATGGCAGCGTTTATTTTCCTGCAAAAATCTTCAAGCATTACACCCTCGGGGAATTCCTTTATATCGATTATTGCTTTGGAGAGATTTGAAGTGATGGTTGAATGTGCAAAGGTTTTTATTACAACACTACCTCTCTTCACATCCAAACTGAGCAGCGCGTTGACATACCTTTTTATCACATTTATTCCAGGAGACTTTCTCCTGCCTGACTCATAATCCGATATCACTGAAGAGGTAATGCCTATGTGTTCAGCTAGCCTCTTCTGGGAAAACCCGAATATGGTTCTCCATTTTTTAAGAATTTGCTCAGGATTGTTGGAAAGTATTATCTCTCCCGTTATATCCCTTGCAAGCTTATCCCTTGAAAGATTCAATTCGTCAATCATAGGATTAATTTACGTCGATTATTTAAATACATACATTACATTCGACACAGACGAGCGGTCATGTTTAAACTCAACTTCTTAAGCCGATAACGGAAATTTTAAAAATGTTCCTAGAAATCATGCTATTTGTTCTCCTTGGCATCGCCATCGGTTTTTTGACGGGTCTTGTCCCTGGCATCCATCCCAATACTGTCTTCACACTCGTCCTTTCATTGTCGGTATTTCTCGTTTCCTTCCCATCACAAGCACTTCTGGCCTTCATTGTTGCCCTTGCGATATCGAATACGTTTTTCGATTTTATCCCCTCCATACTCTTTGGCGCTCCCGAAGAAGACTCGGTGCTGTCCATTCTCCCTGGTCACAAGATGTTGTTAAAAGGAAGGGGCTATGAAGCAATCTTTCTTACCGCCATGGGCGGTCTTGGCGTAATCCTGCTGACCCTTCTCAGCCTTCCTGCCCTCCTTTTCCTGCTACCTGCCGTATATTCTTTAATAAAGCCCGTAATCCATCTTATCCTGCTTTCTGTTGTTTTGTGGATGGTATACAAGGAAAAAAAGCGCTTTATAGCGCTTTCCATATTTTTAGTTTCCGGCATCTTCGGTTTCATGACGCTGAACTCATTCCCCTCTGACGCAGCCATGTTCCCTGCGCTTACAGGCCTTTTTGGCCTGAGTACCCTTATAACAAGTCTCATGGCAAAAACAAGAATACCGCCACAGAAAATAAGGGAAGAAGTTCATGGGGATTGGCTGAAAGGAAGCGTTACAGGATGGCTTGCAGGTTTGCTATCCGGCCTGCTGCCCGGTCTAGGGTCTTCGCAGACAGGCATACTGGCGGCGCAGGTTTTAAAGGCAAAGATGAAGGAGTTTTTGATTGCGCTGGGAGGCATAAATACCGCCAACATTTTTTTCACTTTCATCGTTTTCTATGTTATAGGCAAAACAAGGTCGGGGGCGGTCTGGGCGATCTCGCAGGTTGTGGATCAGTTGGCCTTCACCGACATCTGCTTGCTGGTCGTTGTAGGTATACTTACATCGTTAATTTCGGCGGTACTTACCATAAAGACCGGCAGGTTCCTTGTAGGCAAGATGAAGGACATCAACTACACAAAGACCACCCTTTTTACGCTGGCCGTTTTGCTGGCCCTGCTTGTGCTGTTATCCGGCTTTATAGGGCTTTTGATTGCAATGGTGGGAACGTTTCTTGGCCTGCTGGCGATATCAACAGGGATTAAAAGGACGCACCTCATGGGATTTCTCGTGTTTCCTACCATATTGTACTTCGCGGGTTTGAACCCGTTTTTCCTGATCATATTATGGTAACCCCCCTATTTCCTGTGAACTAGGGACAAAACAGGCATATATAGGCGCTGTTATTATTTTTAAATTCCATAAGAAATGAAGGTTATTTCACCTTCACCGTGAAATTACGCTTGGAATCCATGAAGTTTTTGTTATTGAACTTCACAAAAAATTCCACTGGAAACAACGGGGTTAAACTTCACAATGAAGTTAATAACGCTGTTTTATTTTTCAGACCACAACATTCTTTGCAGGTCCGTGCGGAGAGGAGAAAAGCAGCAAACCCCCGCATTCACAGACACCAGACAAGGGCGGCAACATATAGCTCTTGCAGCATTTCCTGCATATAAGACCATTAACCTCGCTGATGGGAACTTCCCTTATTTCAGTTGGCCTGCTGTCCAAGCCGTTCAAGGCTCCGAAAAGGTCTATCTGTTTGCCTTTGCCAAGAAGCTCTGTTTTAGAAATGCCCAGTGCATCAAATATCCTTTCGAGCGGAGGGAGAAGTTGGTTTTCTATATAATATTTCGGGTCGATTTCCAAGCCCCTTTCCATTACATATATCGGGTCTTCAGCCCTCCTAGAGAGCAAGTCCAAACCCTTTATTATGACGTAGCCTATCCTGTCGCCGACCCCTGGCGCTTCTGCAGGGCTCCGTTTATTCATTTTCTTCGCAAGCTCTGCGTGCGGCTGCACACCATTGTAACCTTCCGCCTTCTTGGTCATGGTTTTGGTTATAATCAGTTTCTTTATCGGGATCTTGCCTGCGACCATCTCGTCAACGACTTTTTTGAAATATTTGACAGCGAGTTTGATGTCATTATCCTTCAGTATGATTTCAAGGACCTTCTCTATGGTTTCAGATGTAAGGTCGCACCAGTCCCTTCTTACTGTTTCTATTCCCTTTGTCTCCATCTTTTCTAACCAGCCGCCATTTGCGACCTCAAAGCACCATGCAGCATAACGCTTTTTCGTAAGCGGCAGGAAGCGCTTGAAGGCCTTTTCGAAGTCCAGCTCCATAACGCCTTTGAGGGCAGAGGTCACGTTTTTGGCAACATCCTCACCTGCCTTCTTCATCTCTTCAAGGTCTTCAAAAGGGACCTTGACCATTACCGAATCCGTGTCGCCATAAACAACCCTGTATTTGTATTTCTCCTCAATGTAGTCCTTCGTCTTCTTTATGGTTTCCCTTCCGAAGGAGGTTATCGAATTTGCAATGTCCAGTGAATATACCTTTGACCTCGGATATCCGAAATAGCCGTAGAAGGCGTTGGACATTATTTTCAAGGCAAACTGTTTGGCTTTCAGCTCCCTGACGCGTTCGCTTTTTGTCTCCTTCCTCATCTCCCTTTTGACAGCCTGCCTTTCTTTCATCAAACGCTCGAGTATACGTGGTATTATGCCTCTTCTTACGTTTTCAGGCACAAACCTTGCCCCAGACGGCGCTTGTATCAAGTCTTCGCCGCCACCTTCCTGGACAAGGGTCGTTGGGCATATGTTATAGGTGCGTATCAGCGAAGGGTACATGGACTTGAAGTCAAGGACGAGCACGCTGGAATGCAAGCCTTTGTCGGGCTCTATTACGAAACCACCCTTAAGCTCAACTTTTCTCGCACCTTCCCTTTTGGCGACCTCGTTGCTGTCCGGTTTGCGTGGTATGATGAAACCTTCCCTGTTGAATTCGCGGAGCATCAGGTTTTCGATCCTCGTGGTTTCGCCCGAATCCAGTATGTCCTGAAGGAGGATACCTGATATCTTGGCAAGAGCGATGTACTTATCCAAAAGGTTCAGCTTGAGCAGGAGGTTCAGCGCGATTTTCGAGTCCTTTTTTGAATAGCTGACAAGGGCTTTGAACTTATCCTGGTTGCCCTTCCACAGCTTTTCTATCTGTGATTTCTTGACGGGCTCCTTCTCCTCGCCTAGCAGTTCCAGCCCGACTGTGTTCAGGTCATATCTTTTCAGGGAAAAGTCCCGCTTAACGATATCGAAAGAGTCGACAATAATCCTTCCGGAAATGTTTGTTCTGTGCCTGTTCATAATTTGGTTTGTGGTCACAGGCTTGTTGCATCTGCCGAAACCCGGAAAAACATCATTGGCCTTCATTCGTTCGAGTATGTACGGTATGTCGAAGTTGTTGACGTTAAAGCCGGTTATAATGTCAGGGTCATATTCCAATATTGTGTCGATCAGCCCCTTCAGCATCTCCTTTTCGTCATCGAAAGACATGACATCACTGTCGGTTCTCGTGCTCAGCACAATTTCACTTTTGCCTCTGTACGGCTCGCTGAACACGAGCGAAACCATTATTATGGGGTCTTTCCTGCCTTCTGGCATTTCCCCTGCCCTCAGCGATACGCATTCTATGTCGAGCGCAAGATACTTCAGCGGGGCGATGCCATCCTTCTCGACCCTTTTCAGTTCACTTATTTTTATCCTCCTTTCTGTTTTTACCGTGTTTGTTGGGACGCCGTTCTTTTCATCGACCTCGACCCAGCCCATGCCGCTTAAACCCATATCGGTCATGAATCTGTACTTGAAGGGTATGTCAGCCTCGAAGACGCGAAAGCCTCTTTTTATGAGATTCTCACGTATGCCGCTCTCGTCGGCTATCTTTGACGGATTTTTCACCACAATCTTCCAGACAGTCTTCCTTTCAGCTTGGTAGCCAAACGGGAGGAATTTCTGAACCTTTTCGATTCTCATAAAATTGGGCTCGTTTTTAACGTATTCCTCCACGTTGTCCCCCATCGCGTAGAAATAAGGTTCAAAGTTTTCGTAAAAACCACAGACAGTTTCGCCTTTGTCAGTCTTGCCAAAAATTCTTATGATTGGAGTATCTTTCGGAATAAAATAATCAACGTCGAGTATCTGAAAAAGCATATTGAGATTTGCCTGCGCAATAATAAAATCATTTCGTTATCCAAAA
>CAYGVQ010000011.1:8827-15251 GCA_964353515.1 uncultured archaeon | reverse complement strand
TACGAGGGTGCGAAAAGCGAACTTATGGCTTTTACAATGTCGTTCAGCGCTGCCAGTATTATTTCGAGGAAATTCTTTTCGTGGAAAACGAGCGTTTCTGTAATCTGCCTAGGGTTGCCGGCGATGTCGTTGCAGCTGATTTCCATCGCGTATTCGCCCGGCGCGATCGGGAAATAGAGTTTCTTCTCGCCGAAGATTTCGTCAGCGGAAGCCTCGCTGCCGCCGATTCTGATCGTGACGTTCTTTATTTTCGACCTCTGTACATCCAGCCTGAGAACGCCCCTGCCTTCCGCATAATCCGTTTCGTAGTATATCACCGGCTCTTCGTAGACCTCGACCATCCTTGTTTCGGAAAGGTTCAGGCCGGAAGCGATGACGTCCAGCCTTATGGCTTTCAGGCCGGAGACAGCGAAGGAGACGGGGAGCGAAACCGCATATTTGTTCTTCAGCATGAAATTGGCGAAATTGTCAACCCCGTCGACATTCATGTCAAGACGGACGCTTTCTTCTGCAACGCCTTTGTTGACCACATAGGCGGATATGTTCCCGGTTTCGCCGACCTTCATGTAAGCGGGCGCGGTGAAATTTTCTATGGCAATGTTCAGATGCGACGTCATCGCGTACGTTAGCGTGACTGTCTCGCCTCCTGAGGTATAGACGACGACCTCGTTCTCTCCCACGTCTTTCGGCTTGAAAGAGAATATGGTCTGGAAATCGCCCTCGGCGTCCCATTCCTCTTTCAAATCGCCCGCAACCACGCCCAATTTGACCTGCTCGAGCAGGTTGCTGAGCGCAATATAAACCTTCTGCTCGCCGCCGAGCTCAACGACAGAAGCAGAAAGCCTTGCCGATAACTTATTGCTTGTGCGCTGGCCGTACCGTGTGTTCACGCTGGCATCAATCGTTTTCAGCGCGAGCGAGCGCGAGTTCAGCGTGAGCGGGCAGGTGAAAAGCAGATTGGAGGGAAGGTCGGCGTTTATCTTTATCTTCCAGTAGACCTGCTCTTTCACGCCGGGTCTCAGTATGACCTTCTTTTCCTTTTCATAAACATCAAGGACCTTGTAGTTGCCGGAGCACGGCTCCAGCACCAGCCGGCCGACAATGAATTCGGAGGGGATAATGGAGAGCGTTACGATGCCTTCGTCATTCCTTCGGAATTCATCGCTGGAAATCGCAAGATCGTAATCCGCCTTCTCTATCGCCGAATAGGAAATGCTCGCAAGGCTGACATCATCCTCGAGCCATTCTATCGAGTTAACGTTGAAGCCCGTAACCTCGACGTTGTTCTTTACGGAATTGTCAAGATGGTCGCCGAATTTCAGATGGGTAGCGTCAAGGTAGCCTATCTCCAGCCATAGGGGGTCGACCGGAACCCATTTGCCGAGATACGCTTCAGCGTACGCATGCCTCTCCCAGCCGCGCTCGCCGTAAGAGTAGCCTGAAACGAATTTCGCCGGTATGCCTATCGCCCTCGCCAGCGCGATGAAGAGGGTTGTGTATTCCGCGCAGACCCCGCGCCTCTGCTCGAGGACGGCAAGCGCGTCAAGATTTTTGCCTGTGTAGGAAAGATCGTAATTGAGGTGGTCGTGCACCCACATCGCAAGTTTTACTATCCGCTCGAAGTCGTCCTTGGAGTCTTTCGCGATGTCTTCAGCGAGCGAGCGGATCGCAGCGTCGGACGACTGGATATTCTCCGTGGGCTGCATGTAGCTTTTCGCCTCGTTGGGGACGGTGTAAGAAGGCGGCAGCGAGGTGAGATGGTTGGCCCTTGACTTGACGATGCCGGAAACGACATAGGAAAAACGGTTGCCGGGATTGCCCTGTTCTATAACGCCTACTGCCGTGCCGAGCTCATCCCTCGCCTGTTTAACGTCCATCTGCACGTCCTGCCTCTCGTCATCCTGCGGGATGCTGAAGTTTACGGCAATCTTGGTCGGCGTCCCGTCAGAAGCTATGACGCCGTACTGCGTGATGTTGACGACCAGCTCGTTTACGCCCGCCGGGTTGCGGAGAACGTTATCCTCTATGCCTTCAGCTTCCGCATTAGAAGTTGCCAGTAAAAGAACTGCGCAGCATAATAACAAGAAAAGCAGGCGCCTGGGCTTTTTCATTCCTTATCCCTTTTGCTCACCCATATCTCCTCGAACATCTGCTCCTGGCGGGCGCGAATTTTCTTCTGCTGCTCAAGGTGGACCAGCGGGACGAAGTTGTTCACCACTTCCTCCCTCTCCCATTTGCCGACAAGTTTCGAGAACTCGACTTCCTTTTTTCTTATCCTCAGAAGAAGCGAATTTATCTTGGAATAAAGCAGTTTTATCCTTTCGTTGATGTTGTCGCCTGTTACGTCTATGTCCTTCCTCAGCTTCTCGGCCCTGAACTCGCGTCTTTCATGCGCTTTCAGAACCTTCTTGAGCGCCTTCACCAGCTCGGTCACCACAACCCCCCTCACTGGCTCTCTCCGCGGGGGGATGCTCAGCGGATTTATCTGGAACTGCTCGCCGTCGGTGATGACCGTCTCTTTCAGCGCCTCCTGCATTTGCTGCTCGGCTTCGCCGGTCACCTGTTCCTTGAAGGCGCGCAGGTAGTCGGACTTCATCTTAAGCAGCATGGCCGCTACCATTATGTACTTCGCAGGCACGCGGAAATCCATCTCCTTCATGGCGCGCAGGTACCGGAGAAAGCCGTCAGAAATCTTGCACACGTCGAGGTCCCATGGATTCAGACCTTCCCATGCGATAATCTCATATATAATCTGTTCCCAGGTGTATTCGGACTTTATGAATTCCAGAACTTTGTTTTCATCAAGCATCGTGTATCTGTTTATTATTAATATTGCAGCAAGTTTATTAAGACTGGGCGGCTTATGTCATTTCCTCTTTTGCTGCGCCCTATACACGCAGAGAGGCCAAACATATAAAAAGCCCCATGCGCAAAGATTTAAGATAATCATTTTTAGAAAAAAACTTGTTTGGGGTGTTTCATGAAGGGCAAGAAAAAGGTTGAAAAAGTTGCTAAAAAAACGAAGGCTTCTAAGAAAGCCAAAACATCGAGCGCCATGGGAAAATTGACTAGAGACGGGATTCTCAAGGTTCTAAGAAACGTGATAGACCCGGAGATAGGCATAAACATTGTTGATCTCGGTTTCATTTACGGCGTTGACATCAGCGGGGACAACGTCCGCGTGAGAATGACGCTCACGAACCCCGGCTGCCCGATGCACTCCATGTTCGTGCACGAGGTCGAGGATGCGCTAAAAATGGTTTTCAGCGATGCGGACGTCGAGGTGGAAGTGGTTTTCGATCCTCCATGGTCGCCTGAGAGGATGAGCAAGGATGCAAAGAGAAAGCTCGGCATTAAGTAAGAAAGCTGAAAAAATCATCATGGAAAGGGCAAAGGACAGGGCCATCGACATAGTTCTGAAAGCGGACAACGCCGAGGAAACCTCGCAAATGGCGAGAGACAGGCTGAATTATTTTTACGAGAATCTGGTTTTTGCCTCGCTCGACCTCGGGGTGAAAAAGGGGCGAATGCTCGACCTTGGCACGCAGTCCGGCCTCTGCGCCCTTGCGCTCGCAAAGCAGGACTACGCCTTCGACATAACGAGCTTCCAGGACAGCGTCAAGGCCATAGCCATCGGGGAAAAATTCGCCGAAAGGGAAATGGTGGAAGAAAAAATCAGATGGGTAGCGGGGAAACAGGAAGAGCTCCCCTTCGAAGACCGGAGCTTCGATCTCGTGATAAGCGGCTTTGACATGCATCACTGGGAAAACCCCGTCGGCGTCTTCAATGAAATTGAGCGCGTGCTGAAGACGAACGGCGTTCTGCTGATAGGCGACCTGAGAAGGGACGCGTTCAGCCCTCTGCTTCCTCTGCTGAAAGCGGTTTCATATCTTACCCAGAAGGACAGGCTTTACGAGGAACTTAAGCATTCCTTCGCCTCCTCGTATCTGAAGAGCGAGGTCATGGACCTGGTCGAGGAATCGAATCTCAGAGACGCGAAGGTATCGAAGGACGTGCAGTTCGTTTACGTGGCGAGAGGGAGGAAAGAGAAGAAGCACGTGGTCATTGAATTCGTCTCGCCGTAAGGTTTTTAATGCCATCATATAATATATTACATTATCATACTTTGGAAAGGGATGAGGAGGTAACGCCATGGACGCCGAATTTCCCTCGATAAGGGACATTGATATCCGGGAAAAAACCGTCATAATGAGGGTTGACTACAATCTTCCGATGGATGAAAACGGCAACGTCACGGACCACATCAGGATAAGCACCACCATGAAAACGCTCAACCATGTTCTCAACGAAAACGCGAAGCTGGTTCTCATCTCCCATCTGGGGAGGCCGAAGAACAGGGAAGCGCACCTGAGAATGGACGTGATCGCAAAAGAGCTTTCAGGCCTGCTGGGCATCGAGGTCAAAAAGCTTGATGCGTGCACGGGCATCTGCGTGCAGGAGGCCGTCAGGAAAATGAAACCGGGCGATATCGTCATGCTTGAAAATATAAGGTTCCAGCCGGAAGAAACTGAAAAAAACGCCTCCGTCAGGGAGGAATTCGCGAAAAGGCTTGCGCATCTCGGTGATGTTTATGTGAATGAAGCCTTCGCAGTTTCCCACCGCGACCATGCCTCGATCACGGGCATACCCAAGTTCATACCCGGCTGCGCCGGCCTGAGCTTCCTGAGGGAAGTGCACATGATCAACAGCATAGTTGGCAGGCCGGAAAAGCCGTATGTCGCCGTAATAGGAGGCACAAAGGAGGACAAAATGTTCGCGATCGAGACCCTGCTGCCGAAGGTTGACAGGATCCTGATGGGAGGCGTAATCGGCAACACGTTCCTCAAGGCCAGGGGTTTCGACATCGGCGCCTCGAAGTACGATGAAACGCTCGTTGAAAAGGCGAAGGCGGTTCTTGAAAAGGCCGGTGAGAAAATAATGCTTCCCGACGACGTCGTGGTCGATAATGCCGGCGAAACCGAGCAGTTCCCGGCATGCGAGGTGAGAGGAGGGATGAAAATACTGGACATCGGGCCGGAGACGATCGTTAACTACAAGAATGCCATGCGCCATGCGAAAACCGTCATCTGGTCAGGGCCGCTCGGCATGTTTGAGAAGAAGCCGTTCGAAAAGGGAACGCTGTACATCGCGAGCTTCATCTCGGGCCTCGAGGCGAAAACGCTCGTCGGCGGCGGGGACAGCATCTCGGCGATGCAGAAGCTGAACATGGCCGAAAGGATGACGCACATTTCGACTGGAGGCGGGGCGTTTATCGATTACATAACGAAGGAGCGCTTCCCGGGCATCGAGGCGCTTAAGGAGTCTTACAGGCTTCATGGTGACAAGCTGAAAAGGCAGGAGGGTTGATGGCTTATGGACATAAAAGTCGCTGTAAACGGGCCGGGAAGAATCGGCAGGAATTTCATCTGGTCCTGGGCGGAGAGGAAGAAACACGGGAAAACTAGCCTTGAAGTTGTTGCGATAAACGGCGTCCGCGGCGTTGAGGAAGACAGGGGCGTGGAATTTTTCACCGAGCTGCTGAAGTTCGATTCGACTCACGGCCATCATTTCGAAGACGTGCCTTTCGGCAGGGAAAGCGACGGCACGCCTTGGGTCGAAGTCGCTGGCAGCAGGATTCATCTTTACAACAACCGAGGCGCTTTGTCAACGCTGCCGTGGAAAAAGCATGACGTCGACGTGGTCATAGAAGCCACGGGCCTTTTCAGAAAACGCAGGGAAGTCGAAGGCCATCTGAAAGCAGGGGCGAGAAAGGTAATCGTTTCAGCGCCAGCGAAGGAAGACATCGACACTTCCGTCGTGCTCGGCGTCAGCGAAAAAATCCCGGAGCAGGAAACGATAATCGACTGCGCGTCATGCACGACCAACGCCATCGCCTCCGTGGCGAAAATAGTCAACGACCAGTGGGGTATAGAAAGAGGGTACGTCATAACCGTCCACGCGCCCACCGAAGACCAGAGCATATTCGATGGCAGTCACAAGGACATGCGAAGAGCGCGCTCGCTTATCAATAACATAATCCCGACCTCAACAGGCGCGGCCAAAGCAGTCGCGAAGGTAATTCCCGAGCTGAAGGGCAAGATGGACGCTGTTTCGATGCGCGTGCCGGGAGCAATGACCGGCTCGATAGTCGGCCTTATCGCTGACGTAAAGAAGGAGACAACGAAGGAAGATGTCAACAAGATTATAGAAAGGGAGTGCAATTCCTCGCTGAAGGGCATACTCGCCTGCACCAACAAGGAGATCGTCTCATCCTACATAATCGGCCGTAAAGAATCGGGCATCGTCGACCTGCCGCTCACCAACGTCATCGGCAGGAAGCAGGTAATCGTGTGGTCGTGGTACGACAACGAGTGCGGCTATGCTAACCGCCTGATTGACGTCGCCGAGATGTTCGGGAAGGCAT
>CAYGVQ010000011.1:0-8727 GCA_964353515.1 uncultured archaeon | reverse complement strand
TTTACAAGGAGCGCCCGCAATGGAGCCACAAGGGCGATTTCGGGAAACTGCTGGTGATCGGCGGCTCGAAGATATACACGGGTTCGCCCGCGCTAGTCGCTTACGGAGCGATGGCTGCGCTGCGGGCGGGAGTCGACCTTGTGATGGTTGCCGCTCCCGAGAGGCCGGCGGACATAGTCGCGAAGTTCTCGCCGAACCTGATAACCACGCCTTTCGAGGGCGATTTCTTCGCTGTCAAACATCTGAAAAAGGTTCTCGAACTCACCAAGAATTATGACGCGATAGCGATAGGCCCCGGGCTTGGCATAGAAAAGGAAACGCAAAAATTCGTTGTCAAATTCGTTGAGGCGGTGAAAAAACCGTGCATCGTTGACGCCGATGCGATAAAGGCGCTGGAAAAGAAAAAGCTTTGGGACAATTTCCTGCTGACCCCGCACGCTTACGAATTCTATTACCTGACGGGCGAAAAGCCGAAATACGACATAGTGGGCCGCGCGGAGCTCGTGAAGAAACAGGCAAAAAAAATAGGCGCGACCATTCTCCTGAAAGGGGCGATAGACATAATTTCCGACGGCAAGCAGACGGCAATGAACAGGACAGGGAATTCATACATGACGGTCGGCGGGACGGGCGATGTCCTCACGGGCATCTGCGGCGCGCTGCTCGCGCAGGGAGTCCCGCAGTTCAAAGCCGCGTGCGCGGCAGCTTACCTCAACGGGGCAGCAGGCGATCTGGCAGCAAAGGAAAAACGACCGCTGGTTGCTACTGACTTGATAGATAAAATGCCTGAAGTTTTGAAAGGTGTTCTGCCGGAGCCGGAAAAGAAGCAAGAAAAATAAAAAGGTGCAGCAGATTGTTATGAAAGTCATAGGCCTTGTCGGCTCGCCGAGAGAAGGCAGCACGAAATTTCTCGTTTCTCTGGCCCTGAAGGAATGCGAAAAGCTTGGGATGGAAACCGAACTCATCCATCTCGCCAGAATGAAAATTGCTCCGTGCATGGCGTGCGACCGCTGCAGGGAAGAAGGGAATTGCGTTGTCAAAGACGATTTTCAGAAAGTCGCGGGCAAGGTCACAAAAGCGGATGGCGTGATAATCGGCTCGCCTGTTTACTTCGGCTGCGTTTCTGCGCAGCTGAAAGCCTTCATGGACAGGACGAGATACATGAGAAGGGGCGAAAAACTCAAGGACAGGGTCGGCGGGGCGATCGCCGTCGGCGGCTCAAGGCAGGGCGGGCAGGAAAGCGTAATCCACCAGATACACAACTTCTTTTTGATACACGGCATGGTCGTCGTCGGCGATGAGAAAACCATGCACTTCGGGGGAACGGGTTACGGCGACGCTGCTAAAGACGCGGAAGGTAAAGAAACGTCAAGAAACCTGGGAAGACATGTGGCGCAGGTCGTGAAAAAGCTCGCAAAACCCTAGATCCACATAGAAAGTCTGAAGGCACCCGTAGCTCCATGATTTATTTTCCAGAGCTGCTTGCATCTGGGGCAGTGAACTGTCTTCTCCCTGCCCTGGCTGAAATCGTATTCGAATTTGTAGCCGCACGCAACGCAGCGGAAATCCTCTCTCATCGGCTCACCCTTTAAGATTTCGCGTTTTTGGTTTAAATTAATTGGCGCTTTCACTCGTGAAAGCCGCCTTCAGGAACAAGGACCCTTATGACCAGGAAGGCGGCGACAATGAAAGCCACCAGTATTACTGCGCCCATTATCGGGCTGGTCGCGCTGCCCGCATCCATTATGGCGTTGCCTGTTACGGTGCTCGTCCCGATCACAAACAAGGCAATGAGGACGACCAGGCCTATTATCAGAAAAGCGGTCCTTTCCGTGTCCATCTTTATTTCTTGGCCGCAAGCTTTATTAGCCTTAAAAGAGAGCGGGGGCCTTGGCTTGGCTTTTAAACACCGACAGCAATCTTTAAAGTAAATTAAATAAGCAATATAATCTATATCATAAATTATAGTCATATTATAGTCATCGCTTGGTGCAAGCATGGAAAAATACGACCCGAGGAAATTCCAGGAGGAGATGCTGAAATTCTGGATAGAGAACCGCATACCCGACCAGATTGTGAAATTCGACCAGAAAAAGATCGATGCCAAGAAAAAGAAATACTACCTGCTGGATGGCCCGCCATATGTGAACGGCGTGCCACATGTAGGGCATGTCAAAACCACGACGACGAAGGACATCTGGTCGAAATTCAAGATGATGCAGGGCCATGAGAGCTGGTGGCAGCCGGGTTTTGACTGCGGCGGCCTGCCGATCGAGCACACAGTCGAAAAGAAGCTGGGCGCCAGAACGAAGAAGGACATAAGCGAGCGCATAGGCATAGACAGATTCATACAGGAATGCAAAGCGCTCGCAGAGGGTAACAAGAGCGTGTGGCTGGACACGTACAAGCAGCTGGGCGCGTGGAGGGGATGGTACGAACCCTACATGACATACAAGGATTATTACCTCGAATCCGGCTGGTGGACAGTCAAGAAGATGTGGGAGAAAGGCATGCTCATCGAGGGCGAAAAGCCTGTGTTCTGGTGCCCGAGATGCGAGACGACCCTTTCCGGCTACGAGGTCACGGATTCGTATTCCGACGTCACCGAGGATTCTGTTTACGTCAAATTCCCGCTCCTGGGCCAGGCCTTCACCTCGATAATCATATGGACCACCACCCCCTGGACGCTGCCCGGGAATGTGGCGATAGCCGTCAGTCCTGACGAAACATACGTTAAAGTCAGGGTAAGAAGCGAATACTTCATCCTTGCTGAAAAAAGACTAAAGGATGTCTTCAGCGAACTGGGCATAGACAGATACGAGGTGGCGGAGAAATTCAGGGGCAAAGAGCTCGCAGGCATGAAATACGAGCCAGTGCTGCACATACCCGTGCAGGAGGAGCTCAGGAAAAACCCGAACGCGCACCAGGTCATTCTTTCCATCCCCCTTTTCAAGAAGGGGGTGTCAGGCAAGGTCCTCGCAAAGGCGGCGATGAAAAAGGAGGAAGACGCCGAAAACGTCGAGGAATTCGTCACGATGGACTCGGGCAGCGGCTGCGTCCATACGGCGCCGGGCCACGGAGAAACCGACTTCCGCATGGGAGAGCATTACAACCTGCCGAAGGTCTCGCCCGTCGATGACGAAGGGCGCATGACGCAGGACGCGGGGGAATTCGCGGGCATGTTCGTGAAGGATGCGGACAAAAAGATTCTGGACTATCTTGAAGAACGCGGGAATTTGCTCAAGGTCGTGAAAGTAACGCACTCCTGTCCTTTGTGCTGGCGCTGCAAGACGCCGCTCATCTACAGGCTGAGCAGGCAATGGTTCTTAACGGTCGACACGATAAAGGAAAAGATGCTGAAGGAGAACAAGAGCGTGAAATGGCTGCCGGAGTTCGCCGGCGAGCGCTTCGAGAAATGGCTGGAGAACGCAGTCGACTGGGCGATTTCAGTGCAGCGCTTCTGGGGCATACCGCTGCCCATTTGGGTATGCGATGCGTGCGGTCACAAGGACGTTATAGGGTCGCGCAAGGAGCTGAGAGAGAAGGCGCTTGAAAGAATCGACGAAGACGTGGACCTGCACAAGAACTCGGTTGATAAAATTCACCTGAAATGCTCCCAGTGCGGCAAGCGCATGACGCGCGTGCCTGACACGATGAACGTGTGGTTCGATTCCGGCATTTCCCCCTGGGCCTCGCTGGGCTACCCATTCAAAAACAAGGCCCTGTTTGAAACGCTTTGGCCGGTGGACATGATATGTGAATCGCAGGACCAGATCCGCGGCTGGTTCTACTCGCTGATGTTCTGCGGAGTCGCTGCCTTCGGCAGGAAGCCGTACGAAAGCGTCAGCATGACGGGCTGGACCCTCGACGAAAAGGGCGAGAAGATGTCGAAGTCGCTGGGCAATGTCATATACGCCGAAGACGCGCTGAAGACGGTCGAAGCTGACGTGCTGCGCCTTTACTACTGCTGGTCCGTCGCTCCCTGGGACACGCAGCTTTTCTCATTAAAAATAGCAAAAGAGCTGAGACGCGTTCTTGACGTCCTCTGGAACACGAGCGAGTTCGCGGCAAGCTACGCCGACGCGAAACTGACAAAGGAGAAGGTGAACTTCAAGAATCTCGGACTGGAGGACAAGTGGATAATCTCGAGGGTAAATTCGCTGATAAAAAGCACGACCGACGATCTTGAGAATTTCAGGCTGCATCACGTGGGCAAGAATTTCGAGGATTTCATTCTGAACGATTTCTCCAGATGGTACATCAAAACCGTCCGCGACCGCCTTTCGCCGTGGTATGAGGGCGGCGACAAAAGGGCGGCGGAATTCACCGTGCTCTACGTGCTTGAAAACCTCGTGCGCCTGCTCGCGCCGGTCACGCCTTTCATCGCAGAAAAGATTTACCAGAAACTTTTCTATGCGAAAGGCAGGCCGATATCAGTGCACCTCTGCGCCTGGCCTGCCGCTGACGACGGCCTGATCGAACAGGACATCGAGGCTTCCATGAAGGTAGCGAAAAGCGCGATAGAGGCGGCGAACGCGCTGCGTCAGCAGCTCGGCGTCAAACTCAAATGGCCTGTTGCAGAGCTTTTCGTCAAGGCCAGTGATGAAGCCGCCGAAAAAGCGCTCAAAACAATGGCGAATATTTTGAAAACCATGGCCAACGCCGATAGCGTTGTTTTCGTCAAAAAAATCGACCGGAAAGATAAACTAGCCTTTGAGCACGGCGAAATCGCCCTGGGCGAGGTCATGCACGACAAGGCCTTCGCTCGCGAGCTGATGAGGACGATCCAGATGCTGAGGAAAAAGGAAGGCCTTAATGTCAAAGAAAAGATAGAACTTTGGCTCGAAATGGACGGCAAAACTGAAAAAATGGTGGAAAGCAACAGGGAATATATAGCGAAAGGCGTAGGCGCGGTAAAAATACACAAAGGTCTTCCGCACAAAGTCGGCATAAAGGGCACGCTGGAATTCGACGGGAAGAAAGTCAAGGTTTATTTTGAGCGCATCGAGAAAAAATGAAAACGGCACAAATAACGTTTTTAAAAAAGCGGGCCGATATATAAAACATGGGCTACAAAATGGTCATCTGGCCTGTGCTTGTTTTTCTTATCTTTCTGGCTCTTTACGGCTTCGGCATAGTGAGCGGCTACTGGACCCTGATGATAGCTGTCATCTTTATGGTGATCGGCTTTGTCGTCGGCTTCCTGCTGCTGGGCTCGGGGAGCGAGAACATGAAGATGGGCGTTCCCATGTTCATTTTGGGAATAATCCTTCTCCTTATAGTCTGGTTTTTCCCCCGATAGGTCGCAAATAACGGCCTTAAAATGTTTAAAAGGCCGGGTCATAAGAATATAGTTCTATGCTACCGGAGAAAATAATCGGAAACCCTGACACGAGAAAAATTGAACAGTGGCTGAGAGCGAGGGGCAGGAAGCTTCTCGTTTACCACAGGGATGCTGACGGCGTTTGTTCTGCAGCGTTATTCATGAAATTCTTTCCGGACTTCATCAGCATACCCAAGGAAGGCCCCATAATAGACTCGCGCTTTTTCAAGGACATAGTCTCGAGAAAACCGGATGTGCTTGCTTTCCTTGACATGCCCATCGACCAGGAATGGAAAAGTGTAATGAAACTGATAGACGTGCTGCCAGACCTTAACATTCTCATACTGGATCACCACCTCCCAGAAAAAAACATGAACGGCGAGCGCATCATCCACGTAAATCCCATGTTTCAGGGCAAAACCTACATACCCGCCTCCTGCGTAATATACCAGCTTTTCAGCAAGATGCGGTACAACGTAAAGCCGGTAATGTGGATATCCCTGATTGGAATAATCGGAGATTACGGCATGAAGGACTGCTACTGGATGTTCAAGGAATACAAAAAATATACCAAAAGCCATGGCGGACCTTCCTGCGAAGATCTTGACAAGGCATCTGAAATTCTTGCCTCAGCGATTACCTTCAAGGGTGTTTTAGGCGCGGAGAAAGCGCTGAAAATCCTGTCAAGCGTCAGAAATTATGATGACATGAAAAAATCCGAAGACCTAAAAAAATGGAACATCGTGGTACAGAACGAGGTCAAGAGAATAGTCAATGATTTCGAAAGGAACAAGGAGATGCCGGAGAAAAACGTGATATTCTACGAGATAAAGAGCAGGATGAACATAACCTCGATAATAGCGACCATCACCGCAGAAAGGTACCCTGACTATATTGTGGTAATAAGGAAGAGAGCCGGCGACCTGTGGAAGATTTCCCTGCGTTACCAGGAAGGGAAACTGAGCGTAGGCGACCTGGCGAAATATGCCTCCAACGGCCTTGGCTCGGGCGGAGGCCACGTAAAATCAGCAGGAGCGCTTGTGAACGACTGGAAAGAATTCAGAAAAAGAGTCATGGAACATGTGAAATGAATTTTTGCCTTCAAATTTATACTAGTATACTATTTTTTATCACCCCCTCAATACCCACCCCCCGTCCTGGAACATTAACCGTTTGTTAAAACGAGGAAAAAAACCCGGAGAATTTTATAGTAATGTACTATTGATTTCGTATTTTTACTCCCCTATCTTTATGAATTTAACGTTGCTGAATTCCTCGAACGGATCGCTGCTCCCCGGATAATCGCCGGTGGTGCTGTCAACTATGAGATAGAAAGAGTTTACATTCTTGCCTGTCTCCAGCGCCTTTTCCAGCGACTGGCATTCGTTGTGATTTGCCCCGAGCAGAATGAAGTTCAGCTGCTTCTCGCTGAAATACGGCGTGTATTTCTCAAGGATTGTTTTGTACAGTTTCAGGAAAGACTCCAGGTCCTGCTCTATGTGCACGACTACGAATACGTGTCCCCTGTCAGGCCTGTAAACTTCGACTATGCTGGCGTCCAGGCCGACAGCCTCGTACAAGCTGGCGAGCAGAACGGCAAAATCGTCGCAGTCTCCGCCCCTCAGCTCCCATGTCTCGAGCGGGGCGGCTATATACTCGTCCTTTCTTGGGTCGGAAACGTAGTATATCCTGTTTGAAATCTCGTTGTATATGCCGAATATCTTGGTTGCCGGGGCATTGGGGGCCGGGTACTGCACAACCGCTTTGACAGCAATGTTGCGGACAGCGCTGGTGTTGAACTTTGAGGCAAATATCTTATCCTCCACCATCGTCACGTTCCAGAAACATCTCCATTTTTTGCTGAAGGAAACCGGCTCCTTGCAGTAGCATGAATTTTCGGTAACATATGCCACCTCCCCCATCTCCGAGCATAGCCTGTCGCACTGCTCCTCGACCGACAGGTTCGCCGATGTCAGCATTTCTTCTATGTATCTCAGCTCGAGGGCGAGGCCGGCAAGGAGAACGATTACTATCAGAACGAGTATTATTTTCTGCCAGTCCCAGCTCATATTAAATATTGGAACGGCTCTTTTATAAAAAACAGAATTAAATAAATATTAAAGTGGTTTCATGAAGGCATACGTTGCTGTTAACATCGCGGGGGTTTTCGCTTTTGACGAGAGCGGCAAGGTTGTCGCCAGAAAATTGTTCCAGAAGGACGCGGACGCAATAGCAGATAAGCTGAGCAGGTCAAGGAACGGCGAAGTCATCGAGGAAGAGAAGGCGGTTGTTGATGAGCTGCGCAAGGCCGGGTGCAAAGAAGTGGTCTGGGACAAGCATGCAAGCTTCGAGAAAATCGCGACCACCTATGACCAGCAAAACAAGGGCAAGGAAATCGCGACCAACGAGTTTCGCAGGCTCGCGCTGGAGAACAAATGGGTATCCAGCCAGGCCGAACTTAACACTCTTATTACGAGGATAAATGTCCTGCTGGCCGGCCAGAAGATAAAGAACGTGGGGAAGGACAAGGCAGTGATACAGGTGATAGGCATCATTGACGAGATGGACGCTGACATGAATTCTTTGTCGGAACGCCTGCGCGAATGGTACGGCCTGCATTTCCCCGAGCTTTCCCGCGAGATAAAATCGCACGAACGTTACGCTGAAATCGTGAATAAATTCGGCAACAGGGGTAACATAAAGGACAAGGCGATAGCTTATTTGACTTCAAAGTCAGTCGGTATGGATTTTTCTGAAGATGACCAGAAAAGCGTTAGGGAGTTTTCTAAAACTGTTCTCGCAATGATCAAAACGCGCGCAAGACTTGCGCAATACCTTGAAAACGTGTGCCAAGAGATTATGCCTAACCTTTCGGCGATAGCCGGCCCGCTGCTGGCTTCGCGCCTTATGGCGCATGCTGGCGGCCTCGAGAAAATAGCGAAAATGCCGAGCTCGACCATCCAGCTTCTGGGAGCGGAAAAAGCGCTTTTCCGCCACCTTAAAGGCCAGGGCAAAGCGCCGAAATACGGCGTCCTCTTCAGCCATCCGCTGATACAGCAGGCGCCCAAGCAACTGAAAGGTAAGATAGCAAGGCTTATCTCTTCCAAGCTCTCGCTCGCTGCCAGGATGGACTTTTACTCGAAAAAGGACCACAGCAAGGAGATGAAAGGGGATCTGGAAAGGAAAGTGAACGAGCTGATGAAGGGTTTCAATGCGTAGACTTATAAAATTTATTCTTAACTCTTAACTGGTCCGTATGGTAGAAACTACCGGAAGGCCGGGAAGGATTCGTTTTATTAACAACACAGGATCTCGTATAGATCCAGATGATTTGGGCTTACCAAAAAACATTACATATGTAAAAGATCCAAATGAAAGAAATACTTATTGGATTCCAGGACGTC
>CAYGVQ010000010.1:4784-15483 GCA_964353515.1 uncultured archaeon | reverse complement strand
TTTCTGGAAGGCGTCAAGGGGTATGGCCCCGATAAAACTCCTGTCATTTTCCTTGGCGTTTTTTATAAGCAGGCTTTTTATCACCCTTGCGAGGTCAGGAGCTTTTTTGTCCCCGGGCCTGACGGTTATCGCATAGTCTGTGTTTGTTTTAACGGAAGAAACCGGCCCAGAAAGCACTTCAGCGCTTTGATGCTGCCTGTCTATTTTCACGCCTATCGCGACCTTAAGCTCCGTGTTCCTGAACCATTCCCTTTCGCCGTAAATCATGAAAGCCCCCTTCGCCAGATATTCCCCTGGCTTCGCCTGCTTCGAGACCTGGTCCGGGGTAATACAATAAACGTCCGCGGTGCCCAGCCTCGACTGCCATGCCTTGGAATAGGCGGCAGCGAATTCAGCGGCCTCTTTTTTGGCGGCATCCGAGATTGCCTTGCCCTCGGCCTTTATCACAACGAAGGGCGCTCCCTGGACAAGGGAATGCAGCACAAGATCATGCGCTTCCGCGTGCTTCTTTATCAGAACCTCGTTCGAGGTTGCGTCTTTCCCACCGACAACCAGTAAGCCGTCGCTCGTCCTGAACCACCTGAATTTCTCGAACCATTTCTTTTCTTTCTTCTCGAACCTCACCAGTTTTTCAATTTTTTCTATTGCAGGTTCCTTCTCCATTTTTCCCTTGGTCTTTTTCATCGCTTCCTGAACTCCGGAGATTTTTCTTTTCGCTACCTTTGATTTTTCATAATAAGTGCCGGCATTTTCAGCAAGCGATTTTCTGAAATCGAGTTCCAGTGCCTGGCCCTCGAGCTCGACCAAAACCCTGCCTTCTTTCTCCCTTATCTCCTTGATCGCGTTCATCTCCGGGAGCTCCTTGACTACTGACTTTATTTCGTTCCATTCCATGCCGGAAGACTTCAGCCTGCCTATGACCTCAAGAATGTTTTCTACGGTCGCGTAATGCGAATAAATCAAGTCGGCCTTCGACTTCTTCTCCTCGCGCGCGGATTTCCATTTCTCGAGGGAGGATTCCTGGTCCTTGAGGATCCTTTCGAATTTTTCCTTGTGACCCTGTTTCGCGTCTTCTTCGAATTCTTCCGCGCTTTTTATCTGCTGCCCAGAGAAGAACTCGTCCAGCGCGACGGAAAAATTATCCGTATGTTTCACCACGTTCCCCGCCTCAGTGTTTTGTAACGGAAAGGGGGAAACGAAGCCCTCATAAAGCGTCGGCTCGTAATGAAGGTTGTCCATGTCCCTGATGGTGTTGAAAAGGATGATGGAAAGATTGGCGCTGAATCTTTCGGCTGGCGTGGCCTCGTCTATTTTTGTCCTGATGCATATCTCCTTCGCGTAAACTGGCCCGAAGCCGAAGCCCGCGGCGAGGACTGCGATTATTTTCTTGTCGAACCTCGAAAGGAATTCCCTGAAATATTCAAAGCTGACCGCGAAGGGGTTGATTCTGGCAGGAGGATATTTATACGGCAGCTTTGGTTTGAGCTCGCGGTCCTTCCATTCCTGGACGTAAAGAGGCGAGATTATTTTTTTTTCGCTGTCGCAGAGGACGGCGTTGCCGTCCGAGAAAAGCTCGATTATCAAAACATTATTTTCTGTCGAAAGCTCTATTATCCTGTCGAATTCGTGCTGGTGGATGCCCAGGATTTTAGAGCCCTCGAGATGTTTCCTCAGCAGCAGGCAGAAGTTAGGCGGCTCGGCAGGTGATGGTTTTTTGTAATTGGTGATGAACAGCTTGTTCTTGTCCGCGTAAAGCCAAAGGTTCCCCCTCCCCGGGACGAAAACCTCGAAAAGGAACTGGTGCGTTTTTGCCTTCCCTGCCGCGTATGCGTACTGGTAAATCTTTCTGAAATACCCGCCTACCAGCGACTTCCCCAGCTCGCCGACAAGGAAGCGCAGGTCAAGCGAGCTCATCTCGTATTTTTCCATGATTATTAATTGTTTCAGCCTTTATTTAGTTTATTCGAGTTGGCTGAGAACAAACGGCATGAGGTCGTTGCCCTTTATGGAAAAGCCCTTTGCGCAGGCCTGCTCGTCGAAGTGCTTTATTCTCCCCGGCCTTATGCCATCGCCTGAAATCAGGACGGGGACAGGGTCTTTGGTGTGCCTTTGAAACTTGTATTGCGGGTCGCTCGCAGTCCTGTGATCCGAGGTTATAACGACGACGGTTTTTTTCATGTCGATACCTTTTAGCGCGTCCCCGAGATGCTGGTCGATCTTTTCTATGAACTTGGTTTTTTCCTTGGGTTTGCCGTCGTGAGAAAGTATGTCGGTCCCGTTTATGTGGAGCAAAACGAAAGCGTATTTTTTGAGCGCCTCCACCACGTGCTCGAACTTTCCTTTCAGATTCGTGTCAGGGTAGCCTGTCGCTCCGTGAACTGTTATTATATCCATGCCAAGCAAAGAGGCGACCCCCTTGACTATGGGTATGCCGGCGACGCAGCATGCCTTCATGCTGTATTTTTCCCCGAAGTTTCGGCTTTCCTTCTTCCTGCCGAAGCCGCGGAGAAGCAGGATATTTGCGGGCAGTTTTCTCTCCTTGTTGATCTTCTCTCCGGAGAGGATTTTATTTGATTTGAAAATGAATTTGTTGAGCACGCTGGCCGTGAATTTTGCCTCAGGGGCCCTGGGCTTAATCTGCCTGACAGGAACGCCTTCCTCCTCTGGATCGTTCGAAACGAGCCTGTCCGAAAGTTTTGTTTTGCCGTCCAGAGCGCGCAGCACGACCACGGCCCTGTGGCCTGCTGTTTTTTTCACGAAAAAATGCACGCCGTCTATCTCCGTGCCGTCAAGCCTTGCCGCAAGTTCTTCGAGGCCGCTTTCATCTCTTCCTGCCCTGCGGTCGAGCACGTTGCCGTTGCTGCCTATGGTTGCGAAGTTCCCCCGGATACAGATGTCGCTTTCTTTGATGTCCTCCATGCCGAGCCCGAGCGCTTCCAGATAGCCCCTTCCCGTATATGTCTCGTCGGAATAGAAGCCGAGGAGGTTGAGATAACCGAAATCCGATTCCGGGGTGGTTTTGTAGCCGATGTCAAGGAGGCCGCACGTGCCTTTGCCCGCAAGCGCGTCCATGTGCGGCTTGCGCGCCAGCTGATAGGGCGTATGCTCGCCGACATCGGCGCAGCCGTCGAGTATTATGAAAAGAATTTTCATGCTTTAATTTATATGGAAGTACAATAAAAACCTGCCATGCCGGAACCCCACCCCCGTCCTGGAACATTAACCGTTTGTTAAAACGAGGGGGAAAATCCGGAAAATTTTATAATAATGTACTATTGATTTTTTACCTTTCAAGGATGAAGTACTTCTCTTCCTCGGGCGCCGGCAGCTCTTCGAGCAGCATGCCCCTTTCCTTGCCTACGCCTATGACGTTCATTTTGTGCGCAAGCTCTATCGCCCTGCTGAATTTGTTCGGCTTTTCAGCATAAAGCTCGAAGAGAACTTCACCCTTGCGCACCTTGTCGCCGAGTTTTTTCCTGAAATAGATGCCTGCACCCTTGTCCCTAGGGGCGCCCGCCTCCCTGGTTATCAGGTCGATGCACTTGTTGCTTATCCAGAGGACCTTGCCGCTTTTGCTCGACTTGAATTCAGCAACCTTGTTGCCGGGGGCGAGGTCGCCGGGCTTGATGTCGGGATTGCCTCCCTGCGCCTCTATTATCTCGCGCAGTTTTTTGTAGGCCTTGCCCGACCTTAGAATTTCAAGGGCGGTCTGCTTCCCGTTTTTCGCTCCGGCGAATTCGAGCAGTTCGCCGGCCAGCGTGGTTGCCTTGTCGACCAAGTCAGGCGCGCCGCGGCCTTTCATGAAGGTTTCGAGGGCTTCCCTCGCCTCGAGCATGGGCCCGACGCAGCGGCCTATGGGCTGGTCGGCAAAGGTGGAAATGCATTGCACCTTGATGCCGAGTTTTTTGCCGAGCTGTATGAACGCATTGGCGAGATTCTCGAATTCTTCTTTCGTACGTATCTTGGTTTCCTTGCCTGTCGGCACGTCGATTACCACGTACTTCGCGTTCACGGCCTTTTTCTTGGACATGACCGAAGGCAGGAGGAACGGGTCGATCGAAAGCGGGTATTCGATGCGGATAAAAATGTCATCGGCGGGAGCCAGGTCGACCGCGCCTCCCCAAACAAGACAAGCGTTAGTTTTGTTGACGACCCTACGGACCTCCTCGAGCGAAAGGTTCACCGGAGCGATGCACTCGAATCTGTCTGCCGTCCCGGCCGGCGAGGTTATCGCCCTCGACGAAGTTTTGGGAATAGTAAGGCCTGCAGCGGCGACTATCGGGACCACGACGATCGATGTCTTGTCTCCCGGGCAGCCGCCTACCGAGTGCTTGTCATAAATCGCTTTAGAGCGCAGACGAAGCGTCTTGCCTGTCTTGGCCATCGCTTCTGACAGGCTTGCGATTTCCGTCATGTTCATGCCGCGGTTGTAGAGCGCGGTGACAAACGCTGTTAGTTCGATCTCGGAAAGCCTGCGCTTCACCGTGTCGTCTATGATGGCATAGATTTCCTTCGCGGTCAGCGTCTGGCCGGTGAGTTTCTTTTTTATGAAGACTATGGATTTCGGCGGGCTGGCAGGCTGAACGTGAATCTTCTCGTTGGGCCTCACGTCAAAGCATTCCTGTATTTCCTCGAAAAGGCCTATCTCCCCTTCCCTCACAATTCTTCTCGCGATGTTCGCTATGGCAACAAGCCTGCTGTTCTTGAAGCACAGCTCCACCCTCTCAAGGGGCCTGACGCCGAGCTCTGCGGCATCCTCCCTGTTGAGAATCACGACTAGCTTGTCGGCCTCAAGTTGAAGGAATTTGGCGCGCAAAAACATAAGCGACCCTCTTTATTATTTCTTGACACCCCATGTTTTTATTGCTTCTGCTAGCTCAGGATGGTTTAAGGCGTAGTCTTGCAGCGGAATGCCTTTCATATAAGCCTCCAGAGCCTGGCGCATGGCTTTCGCTCCGGCTATCGTGCCTTTGGGATGGCCATGCACGCCGCCGCCTGCCTGTATTATGATATTATTGCCCATTATGTTCAGCAGTTTTGTGATATTGCCTGGATGGAGGCCGCCTGAAGCGACCGCGAAGACGGGCTTTATGTCATACCAGAACTGCTCGAGAGTGTGGCCGCCTTTCAGCTCGGTCATGAACCTGCTCTCTATTTCGTCCTCTATTTCGCTCGTTTCGTCGCCCGCCATCTTGCCGACGTTAGCAGTGCCCACGTGTATCTGGTCCACGCCTATAAGCCTGGCGAGTTTTGCCACCACCAGCATGGCAATGCCATGCCTCGGGTTTTTCGTGAAAGCGGCATGGCCCGCCCTGTGCGCGTGCAGGATGAGATTGAGATTGTCGTTGAAGTTGCGCAGCGTCTGGAGGCCTGACCAGCCGACAGAGACGATGTCCACCATCGCGTATTCGCAGCCATGGTTCCTGGCGAACTCCGCCCGCCTCAGCATTTCTTTCGTCTCTGCCGTAACGTTCGGCATGTAAAACTTACCCTCGCCCGTCTTTTTCTCGGCGAGGTCGCGCATCTTCAGCGTTTCCACGACGCGCCTCTCGAACCTGTTGAAGCCCATGCTCGTGAGATTCTCGTCGTCCTTGACTATGTCGATGCCGCCTATCCATGCCTCATACGCCGATCTCGCATGTTCGCTTTCAGTAAGGCCGAGCTTCGGTTTCACTATCGTCCCGAGCAGCGGCCGCTTCCTTACGCGGAATCTTTTCCTTATGCCCATAATCCCGAACTTCGGGCCGGAAAAAGAGCGGATGTATCTTTCAGGCAGGCGGATGTCGAGAAGGCGCAGATTCGCTATCGTCTTCATGCCGAAGACATTCCCTCCGATAGAGCTCATAAGCTGTGGCACGTTCCCGAGTTCGAAAAGGTTAAGGGGGTAGGCGATGCAGACTATTTTGCTTTTCCTGTTGACCGCATAGACCTTCGGTCTAAGGTCGCGCCATATGCGCTTGTTCATCGTGCCGACTTCCGTCCACGTTCCGATCGAGCTTTCGCCCGCGACGTCGTTGCACGCGGCTTCCAGCGAGGCTTTGTTCGGCTCGACGTGGAATTCGGCGATCACGTCGTCCTTGACCGGCGTATAGTTCAGGTCGATATACTCAAAGCGCATCCAAACACCATCCCCGATATTTATTAATTCGTCAGGTGACTAAAAAAGACAGCAAACCTTTTATAACTTTCTCTGGAAAATAGTCTCATGGATCTGATAGAAGGCGAAGGCCTCGTGTTCCAAAGAAAGAATGATGAAACGTATTTTATGGTAAGTGGATTCCCGGGAAGGGGAAGCTACCAGGCGGGCGTTTTGAGTAGAGGCATAATAGCCGGAGAAGATGTTTTTGTTCATGAATTCCAAGTAAAGCCCGGCATCAGACAACTCGTTGTGTCCGAAGAAGAGCTAAGGAATCCTGAACTGTTTACAGAAATCGGGGTGCCGGGAACCAGAGACGTACCGGGGAAAGAAGACGTGCCGGGAATTTACCCATCCCATCTGTACAAATAAAGCGCTTCAATCCCCGTAATCCTTCTTGGTCGCATAGGTGACTTCTGTGACGTATTCGCTCTTCACGCTGTAGATGTCATCGCTCAACCCACCGGAAAAATCGAGGTCGTATTTCTCGTCGCTTTCCTCGTCCTCATCGAATGACTTTTTAACCACGACCTCGAAAATCTTGTAAGGAGGGTCGATTTTCGAGACTGTCTTGTCGCTGGCGGCGAACCTCCATATCTCCTTACCGTTAAGATCAATGCAATAGAAATAACAGTCCCACGAGCCGTCGTAAAGCCTGTCATTCCATACTGCCGGCGGGCTCCATATATGACCTCCGGTTTTGAAACGCCAGATTTCCTTGCCGTCAAGGTTGAGGCAGTAGATGTTGCCGTCCTCGCAACCAGTGTATATTCTGTCTTTGTGAAAAGTGATTCCCACTCCCACCAACGCACCAGTATTGAAGCGCCACAATTCCTTGCCTTTCATTGAGATAGCGTAAAGTATGCCATCTCTTGAGCTGATGTATATGACATCGTTATGAGTGGAAGGTGAACAACAAATACCATATTTGCCAGCCTTAAATCTCCAGAGCTCTTTTCCCGTTTCGGCATCTAGGGCGTAGAGGTTGTTGTCCATCGAACCGAAATAAACCACCCTCTTATGCAACAACGCGGGCAACTCATTCAGAATCTCGTCTCCGCAGCGGAAACGCCATATCTCATTTCCCTTGACGTCGATACAGTAGAAATTGCAATCACCTGAGCCAAAATACAGCCTGCCGTTCTCTGCTACAGGCCCGTGAAAAACAGCGTCACCGGTTCTGAATCTCCAGAGTTCCTTACCTTCTTTGCTAATGCAATAAAGATTGCCGTCAAGGGAGCTGAAATAAATTCTGTCATTATGGAACAGGGGTTTTGAGGTAGCCCCGCTGCCGGCCTTGAATTTCCACAGCAGATTACCGGTTTTTGCTTCGATGGCATAAAACGAGCCTGAAAGCGCGCCCATGTAAATTGTTCTGCCCTCATCATCTGATTCTGCGGAGTTGCAAGCAAGCTTCCCGTCAGTCTTGAATTTCCACACAAGTTTTCCGGTTACGCAGTCAAGGGCGTATATGTAAAAATCCATAGAACCAAAGTAAACTAATCCATCTACTATTTTAGGGACGCTGTGTATGCTGCCGCCCGGCCCGACGTTAAGCGCCCTAGTGACTAGCGAATCCCTTTTCCTGAGTTCAAAGTCCTCGAGCTCCGCATCAAAATCCGAAAATCCTATTGCTGCCTTTTTCAAAGCCATATTAATTAAATTGAAAACAAATATAATTATAAAGAGAAAAGCGGGTTGGATCAGCGGATGACGCAGGTGAAACCTGCGTCGCAATATTTATGTAAGGTCGATGAGTATGGCTGTTTGCGAAGCAACGTATGACGAGGATTCTAGAAGGCTCAAGATCGACTGCCTCGGCTGCGTTTACGGCGCGTCCGTCGAGGACTACGACGTCTGCATGTCGATGGTGATAGACAAGCTGCTGTCCAACAAGAACGTCGGCTCCATCGTTCTTGCGAAAGAGAGGGAATACGAATATTCCGGCGAGCAGGTCAAGATGCTGCTGGAGATAGCGGAGATTACGGAGAGCGTGATCCGGGAGAGACTAATTTCTTATTCCGCCATGAAGCCCGACACGTGCGGCAGATGCTACCCGGAGTTCCCGAACAGGATGCAGCACATAGCGATCAATCTGCTGAGGCGCGACCCGGTAGGGGCGTATGTCGAGCTCACGAGGGAGGGCAGGGAACTGCTTGTAAAAATGACAAAGAAAGACAACTGCCACAGATGCTACAGGTACTACAAGGAGGATATCGTCGACGTGCTGAAGAAAAAGCTGGAAGCGACCAGGATGATCCAGCTCGCCATGCCGCACCTTACAGGATATCACGTCGGCAACCGCGAGATGTACCGCCAGATTTTCACGCCCAGCGTTCGTCCGAATTTCATGCTTACCAGATACATGATAACGCCGCCGGAGGGCGGCAAGTCGGTGGACAGGTACCAGATCGGCGACATACAGGTGGAAATATACAAAATCCCGCATTCGACCAATTACGTCTACCACGTCACCCCCCCGGAATTCAACCTGTCCGAAGAGAAATATGCCGTCATGGATGCTGCAAGAAGATACATGGCGACCCACAGGCCGAAGACAGCGGAGTTCGTCCGCTCGGAAAAGGTAAGGGAAATTTTCTACAACATCGGCAAGGACATGCTCCGCGAAGTCGCCGACAAAATGGGCATTTATCTCACTACGAACGACATCGAGCAGCTGACGGAAATCCTTACAAGGTACACCGCCGGCCTCGGCGTCCTGGAGATCCTGCTCGCCGACGAGAGGATACAGGACATCTACATTAACTCCCCCATCGAAAGCCAGCCCATAATGGTGTTCCACCAGGATTACCAGGAGTGCCAGACCAACCTCATTCCGACGCGCGAGGATGCGGAATCCTGGGCCACTCGCCTTCGTATCCAGTCGGGAAGGCCGCTGGACGAGGCGAATCCCGTCCTAGACACTGACATCGGCGTGCCCGGAGGGAAGGCAAGGTTCGCCGTCATAACAAAAGGTCTGTCGCCGCAGGGCTTCGGCTTCGCCATAAGAAGGCACAGGGACAAGCCCTGGACGCTGCCGCTGTTCGTAAAGGCAGGCATGCTCAGCCCGCTGGCAGCAGGCCTGATTTCCTTCCTTGTTGACGGTTCTGTTTCCATCCTTGTGGCCGGAGGCAGGGGCTCCGGCAAAACCAGCGTTCTCGGCTCGGTGATGCTTGAGCTGCTGCCGAAGGTCAGGATCGTCACCATCGAAGACACGCTCGAGCTGCCCGTCGACCAGCTCAGGGACCTCGGTTACAACATCGAATCGCTCAAGTCGAGGTCGGTGATCACAAAGGTCGAATCGGAAATGCCGGCCGATGAGGTGCTGAGAACCGCGCTTCGTCTGGGCGATTCTGCTCTTATCATCGGGGAGATCCGTTCGAAAGAGGCGTCGGCGCTTTACGAAGCCATGAGGATCGGCGCGCTTTCCAACATCGTCGCTGGGACGATTCACGGCGAGTCGCCTTACGGCGTGTACGACAGGGTCGTCAACGACCTGGGAGTTCCACCGACGAGCTTCAAGGCAACGGACATCGTGCTCATCTGCAAGTCGCTCAGGTCGGCGGACGGCCTGCACCATTTCAGGAGGCTGACTGAAATAACGGAAATCCGCAAGCACTGGGATACGGATCCGCAGAAGGAAGGAGGCTTCGTAAACCTGATGGAGTACTCAGGGAAAGAGGACATACTGAAACCGACCGATACCCTGACCAACGGCGAATCAGAGGTCATAAACAGGATCGCTTCTTATGTGAAAGAATGGTCAGGCAACTGGGAAGCGGTCTGGGAGAACATAAAACTGCGTGCCAAGATAAAGGAAACCACAGTGAAGCTTGCAGATAAACTTAGGATGCCCGAACTGATGGAAGCGGAATGGGTAATGCTTTCGAACAACGAATTCCACCTTATCGCCGAGAGGCTCAAGGAAGAAAACGGTGTGGTCAATCCCAAACTCGCTTACGATGAATGGGAGAAGTGGCTCAGGCTCAAGTTAAAGACGAACAAATGATTTCTTTGGGCGGCCTGAAAATGAAATATAAGCGGCCTGAAACAATTAATAAACATGGTCGCTTTTTTCGGCAAAAAGAAAAAGGAGGCGCCAGAAACAGAGACCTCCGAAGGCTACATGCAGAGGTACCATAAGCTGTATTTCCCTTCCTCTGAAAAGCAGCCTACCATCACTTCCCGCGAGTTCAGGCTTTTCAAGAAGAAGGAAGAAGCCCGTCTCGCCTGGTTCGAGAGGCTGGCAAGAATTTCGGGCAAAATCCTTTCCGTGAAGCCGCCCGATGAGGGCACGAAAAAGGAGCTTGAAAACGCGATAGCCTTCGTCGGCATGAGGATCACGCCGAAGGACGTGATGGCGCTCGTCTTCCTTACTGTAATCGCCTTTGTTGCCGCGTCAGTGTTTCTCGTCGCGGCCGGCATCATACCGCTGATGGGCATTCTTTTCATGTCCATGGCGGGCGTCGGCCTGGGCTATTACCTGCTTAAATATCCCATCAACCAGATGAAGGCCTACAGGATAGAGGCGTCGTCGCAGGTGGTGCTCGCCATCCTTTACAT
>CAYGVQ010000010.1:0-4684 GCA_964353515.1 uncultured archaeon | reverse complement strand
TGAAGGCCTACAGGATAGAGGCGTCGTCGCAGGTGGTGCTCGCCATCCTTTACATGGTCGTTTCGATGCGCGTCACGCCAAACCTCGAGCAGGCGCTGCGCTTTTCTGCGGCGAATGTCTCAGGCCCGCTGGCATGGGACATGCGCAAGCTCCTGTGGGACATAGAGATGGGCGGGTATTACTCCGCTTCCCAGGCGATAACGGATTACATCGCGAAATGGAAGTCGGAGAACGAGGAGTTCTCAGAGGCGCTGCGCCTCATACGCGACTCGCGGACGCACACACCCGAGAAAGCGGAGATTATACTGGATGAGGCGCTGGACGTTATACTGAACGGCACTAAAACCAGGATGAAACATTACGCCCAGGAGCTCACGCTGCCCGTAAGCGTGATACACATGATGGGCATCGTCCTGCCGATTCTCGGCAGCATCATGGCGCCGATGGCGGCCGTCTTCCTTGCGGACATCGCCAGACCGGAGTATTTCTTCATAGGCTACGACGTCATCCTTCCGATTTTCATAATATGGTTCATAAATTCCATTCTGAAGAAAAGGCCGACGACCTTCTCGCAGGTGGACACTTCGGCGCATCCGGAGCTGCCGCCTCCGGGCAGCTTCATGATGAAATTCGGCAATAAAAAAGTCTCCCTGCCTGCGATGCCGTTTTCGCTTATAATAGCCGTGGCCTTCATACTGCCCGCCCTGGTGTTCTTTTCCGCGAACCCGGAACTTCTCCTGTCGGCAAAGGGCCAGCATGATATTTTCTCGATGACGATGTCCATGATGATAATCATGGGTATCGCTTTCGGCATATCCAGCTACTTCATCCTTTCCAACTTCCAGAGGATCAGGATACAGGACGACGTGCTGAAAACCGAAAGCGAATTTGAACTCGCGCTTTTCCAGCTGGGCAACAGGATATCAGGCGGAACGCCAGTCGAACTCGCGCTCGAAAAATCGATCGAAGATGTCAAGGACCTCAGCATTGCGGGCCTGTTCAGCATAACCCTGCGCAACATACGCAACCTCGGCATGACCTTCAGGGAGGCGCTCCTCAATGAAAAGTGGGGCGCCATAAGGTTCTACCCCAGCAACCTCATACGCAACATCATGTACATGGTAGTCGACATCGCGAAAAAGGGCGTTAAATACGCGGCAGAGGGCATGCTCACCGTGTCGAAATATCTGCGCAACATCCGCGAGACCCAGGAATACATACGCGATCTGCTGCAGGAATCCGTCTCCTCGATGAAATTCCAGGCCTACATGCTCACTCCGATGATAACCGGTCTCATCGTCTCGATGGCGCAGGTAATAATAAAAGTCCTCTCGATCTTAGGGGAAAGGCTGCAGAGCCTTAGCGTCGGCAGCAACCTGCCCATGAACATCTCCGGCGGCATTCTTACGGGATCCGGCACGACGGAGACCGTCTCGCCCGAAATGTTCCAGCTTATAATAGGCATATACCTGATCGAAATCATCATAATACTGGCGATTTTCATGACCAAGATTTCGCAGGGCGAGAACAAGGTCTACCAGTGGTACTCCGCGGGCAAAATGCTCCTGGTCGCCGTGACGATGTACTTCCTGATCGCCCTGGGCGCCTCGACCATGTTCGGCGGCCTGATCGAGCAGGCTGTCAGCAGCATAGCTGGATAGCACCAGCTTTTCCGGGCGCTTACGCTGCCACAAAAGTTGGTGGAATCAAAAGTTAAAATAAAGGGCCACGGCCGAGATTTGAACTCGGGCTAAGGGATCCACAGTCCCTTGTGCTGACCAGGCTACACCACCGCGGCCATAGTAATATTATGGCTTGTATGTGCTTTAAAAATATAAAAACAGCCCGGATACGGCTATTCTCTTTTGTCCTCAGCTTCCGGCCGCATGAACGGGAACAAAATCACATCGCGAATCGATAAAGAATCGGTAAGAAGTATGCTTAGGCGGTCAATGCCTATGCCTATCCCGGACGTCGGCGGCATGCCGTATTCCAGCGCCTCGATGAAGTCGCTGTCGAACCTCTGCGCTTCCTCGTCGCCGCGTTTGAAGGCCTTCTCTGCAGCCTGCCAGTACGCCTTCAGCCGCTCGGGGTCGTTCTCCTCGCAGTAGGACAGGCCCATCTCCCAGCCGTTTATGATGGGCTCGAAGGATTCTGCGAATCTCGGGTCGTCCTTCTTGATTTTCGCCAGGCCCGCGGCCTCGGCCGGATAATCGTATACGATCGTCGGCTGTATCAGTTTCGGCTGAACCAGATTCTCGAATACCGCTATCACCACTTCCCCCCAGCTCCCGCATTTGGAGACGTCGACACCGAGTTTTTCAGCCGCATGCTTCGCCTCCTCAAAAGTTCTTATCCTGTCAAAGTTGAGCTTTGCATGCTCCTTGACCGCATCGATTAAGCGTATTCTCTTCCATGGCGGCTTGAGTTCTATGACGCTCCCCTGGTAAACGATCTTCGTTTTGCCGAGCACTTTCTTCGCGATGCAGCTTATGATCTCCTCGCAGAAGCGCATGTTGTCCTCGTAGTCAGCGTAGGCCCACATGGTCTCCATCTGCGTGAATTCGGGGTTGTGGAGCCTGTCTATCCCTTCGTTTCTGAAGTCGCGCGAGAACTCGAATATTTTTTCATAACCTCCTACTATCAGTCGCTTCAGATAGAGTTCGTTTGAAATCCTCATGTAAACATTCATATCCAAAGCGTGGAGCTTGGAGCCGAACGGCCTTGCCGCAGCGCCTCCGTAAATCGGTTGGAGAATCGGTGTCTCAACTTCGATGAAACCCTTTTCAGCAAGAAAGTCCCTCATCGCCTGGACTATGCCTGAACGGATATCGAAAGCCTTCCTGACGTCAGGGTTGAGGATTAAATCAACATATCGCTTTCGATAGCGCAGCTCCTTGTCCTTGAGGCCGAACCATTCTTTCGGCAGCGGTAGCAGGGATTTCGTGAGCAGCTTGAAGTCGTCGACGTAAACGCTGAGTTCGCCGCGCTGCGTGCGCAGAACAAAGCCCTTCGCTCCTATGATGTCGCCCGTGTTGAGCAGCGTGTCGAAGGAGTCGAACTTCCCCTGCCCCAGGCCGCCTGCCTCGACGAAAAGCTGGATCTTGCCCGAAGCATCCTGCAAATCCGCGAATATGAGCTTGCCGTGCTTTCTTATCGACCTTATTCTGCCGGCGACTGCAACCTTGAATTTGGGAAGCTTCACGCCGTTCTTGAGTTTCTTCGCCTTTTCGGCGATCTCGCTGATGAGATGCGTTTTCTCGTATCTCCTCGCGTAAGGGTCTATCTTCCTTTTCCTCAGCTCAGCAAGTTTCGCCCTTCTCTCCTCGATCTCCGACATCGATTCCCTTTCCGTCATGATTCCATCCAGATTTTTTCGAAATAATTTTCAAGCTGCGCCGCAAGCGGAGGGGAGTTTATAATCACGCTGGCTTCATGATTTTTGTCAAGCGCGTAATGGCTCCAGTTCGTCGAGCCTATGATAATTATTTTTGAATCTATTATTATAAGTTTCGCGTGGGTGGTCGTATCCTTTGAATCGTATTTTATGTTTATGCCCCTTTCTTTGAGCAGCGAAATAACCGGTTTTTCCGTAGCGTACTCGTCCGCGATTATTCTCACGTCGAGGCCTCTTGCCGATGCAGTCTCAAGACTGTCAATAAGGAGGTTAACGTTGCTGCCTGGATAGTCCGTGTAATAATTGACGCTGTAGAGGAGGATGTGTATGCTTTTGTCCGCTGATGCCAGCATCTCGCTTACCTGCGGGAAATAATCCCTGTCGGTTAGGACCATGACCTCGTTGCCTTCAAGGCTTACGGGTCTTGCCCCGGCGCCTGCGTTCAGGAGCATGTAAACGGCCAGAATAACCAGAAGAATAATCAAGGAAAACGCATTGCGGCGGGAAATAAATAAGGAAAGTATGCTATTGTGCATAAATATATTATAATGCATATAGAATAATAATTAGACGACGACATAATTTTAATTAACGAGGTTCGGGATGCTCGCGAAAAGCAAGGTATTGTTTGCAGTATTTGCCACATTTATCGTTTACTTAGCCTTTCTTTTCACAGGCTCGGCAGTGACGAGCATTCCGGCCAGTAATTTCACGGTCATGCCGGACACGGTCTACTTCAACTGGACCGGGACAAGCATAAACCTCACCTCGAACAACCAGAGCGTTTGGTTGACTGTTGAGAACACTTCAAACACATCAATCGGACCTGTTTATTTCGTAACCGGTTTTTACGTCGCCGATTCCGACGCCGTCTACCCCGGTTTCTCGCCCGAAGAATACGCCAACTGTTTTACCAGCGTTACCAGCGGCATGAAATTCATCGTGCTGAACTCTAGCGGCTCTTACATGCCCAGCACCAACGAGCTTAACGCCACGAACAGCACCATCCGCAACCTGACCGCTCTTCAGTATTGCCCGCCGGGCTATTACAACGGCACCTTCAATGTGACGCAAAACGCGGCTTCCGACTGGTTGAATATCACCGCGCACGTGGTCATACCGATAAGCGCGCAGAACACCTTCAACGAAACGACCAGCAAGGCCGGCTTCAAGGGCATGCTCCCTTCTGTTGCCAACGCATATCACTCGTATTACTTCAACACGAGCCAGGCCGCTAACATAACAGGCGTCACGCTGAATCTGACATGGACGGATTACAGCAAAGAC
>CAYGVQ010000009.1:14353-15558 GCA_964353515.1 uncultured archaeon | reverse complement strand
TCGCATATGCCTATGCCAAACGTATGGGCTGTGGCTTCAATGCCGAGGCACAACATAAAATCACTGCTTGATTAATTCTCAGGTTGTTTTTAAAAGTGTTAATTTTTAAAAACCAAAAACAATTGAGTATCATAATTATTAAAAATAATGGTGGGTGATGGGATGACGCTTAAATTGGGCATTTTGGGTTCGACGAAAGGGACGGACATGCAGGCGATAATAGATGCGACTGAACGCGGCGAGCTGGACGCGCAGATCGTATGCGTGATTTCCAACAGGGAGGATGCGCCAATCCTTGAACGCGCAAGAAGCCACGGCATAGAGGCTATATTCCTTGAATACGAAGGTGACAAGCAGGTTCTGTTCGACAGGGCCGCGGCAAAGGAATTCGAGCAGAGAGGCGCGGAGCTTATACTGCTCATAGGTTTCATGAAAATACTCTCTCCATGGTTTTGCAAGCATTACGAGAACAGGATAATGAACATATATCCTTCGCTGCTGCCCCTCTTTGCCGAGAGCAAGGGAGTAAACATACACGAGGAAGTCCTGAACATGGGGTTGAAGATAACGGGCTGCACGCTGCACTTCGTAACGCCCGACGTCGACAGGGGCCCGATAATAATGCAGCTGCCGGTGGAGGTCGAGGACAGCGACACGCCGGAAACGCTGAAAACGAAGGTTCAGAGAGCGGAACAGGAAGTTTTGCTTGAAGCGATTAAACTGTTCTCCGAAAGGAAAATCAAGGTTGAGGGTAACAGGGTAAAAATAGCCAGATGAGAACCGCCAAAAATCCAATCTTATAAAACTAGTTGACTTTATAATCTGTTATGAATTACGAGCAGGCGAAGGATTACATACTGGGGCTCAACAAACTGGGCATCAAGCTTGGCCTGGAAAGGGTACAAAAACTTCTTGCGCTCCTCGGCAACCCACAGGACAGCTTCCGTTCGCTTCTTGTCGGCGGCACGAGCGGAAAAGGTTCTACGACTGTGATGATAGGCTCGGTGCTGCGCGAGGCAGGCTACAGGACGGGTGTTTTCACCAAACCCCATCTGTTCGATTTCACCGAAAGGATCGCCGTTGACGGTGAGGCGATATCTGAGAAGGATTTCGTCAGGCTTGTTGAAAAAATAAAGCCCTTTGCGGACAAGGTCAGCGAAGCTTTTGAAAAGCCGACATTCTTCGAATTCGTGACAGCGATGGCC
>CAYGVQ010000009.1:8171-14253 GCA_964353515.1 uncultured archaeon | reverse complement strand
GGTCAGCGAAGCTTTTGAAAAGCCGACATTCTTCGAATTCGTGACAGCGATGGCCCTAGAATATTTCAGGGAGAAAAAAGTCGCTTTCGCCGTTCTTGAGGTCGGCCTCGGCGGGCGGCTGGATGCGACCAACGCGGTGAAGCCCGAGGTATCGGTAATAACCCATGTTTCCCTGGAGCACACGGACATCCTCGGCGAAACCCTTGAAAAAATCGCGACGGAAAAGGCGGGCATAATAAAGGAGAATGGCATTCTTGTGACGGGCGAGGAGAAGCCGAAGGTGCTGTCGCTATTTGAAAAAATATGCAGGGAGAGGCGAGCCAAGCTGCTGGTAGCATCCGGATTAAAAAATGCAAAATCTTATGCGGACTGCAATTCTTTCGAGCTTGACAGCCAGGAGATTTGCGTGCATATGGGCGGCAGATTCCAGCTCAAGAACATAAGCTGCGCGCTGGCCGCGCTCAAAGCGCTGGATGCCAGAATCCCTTCACAGGCGATAAAAAAAGGTTTGGGAAAGGTGAGGTGGCCAGGGCGTTTCGAAATGATTAACGCAAAGCCGCAGGTGCTTCTCGACGGAGCCAAGGATTTCGATTCCATGAAAAACCTGATGGATTCTCTCGACCTCGTCAAATATGAAAAGCTTTACACGGTCTTCAGCGCCTCAAAGGATAAGCTGATACCACAGATGATAAAGGAAGCGAACAGCAAAACAGATTTTTTCGTGCTAACCAAGCACGGCGTGATGGGCAGGGGCGCCGAGCCAGAAGATATCGCGAGGGAGGTCGCAAAATACGCCAAGCCTCTTTTGATAGTCAACGACGTTAAAGGCGCAGTCAGAAAGGCTATGGATATCGCAAGCAAGAAAGACCTGGTCCTCGTTACCGGCTCATTGTTTACAGTGGCGGAAGCAAGGGAGCTGTGGCTAAGCAAAAAGACGAAAATGGGACGGGAGTTCAATGAAAACGTTAATCTGAAAAAATAGAAAATTATCTTTGCATACAATCTATGATTTCTTTTTCCGTGATTATCTTTTCAAGCCTGACGTCCGTTTTATTGGGGTTTATCCTGGGCACCATCTGCAAATCGTACGCCAAGGCGATGAAACTCACGTCGCTCTTCAGCTTCCTGAGAAATCTGTCATAAAAACCGCTCCCGTAGCCAACGCGGTTGCCTTTTTTGTCGAAGGCTATGCCTGGAACAATGACCAGGTCGATTTTGTCAAGCGGAAACTCCTTCGGATGCTTCGGGGTGGGTATGCCGAAGGCGCCGGGCGAGAGGTCGTGCAGGTCGTTTATTTCTGATATAAGCAGTTCGCCTCTTTTCAGGCTGACGAAAGGTACAAGCACCCTTTTGCCCATCCTCAGGGTTTCTGATATCGCCTTCTCCGTCTTGACCTCGCCTTTCATGGAGACGTAGAAAAGAACTATGTTGGCCTTCCTGAACTCGGGCACGGCAAATAGCCTGTTCCTGATTTCAAAATCCTTGCCTGACCTTCCGCTATCCTTGTGCCCCTTTCTGTGCGCAAGTATTTTTTTGCGTATCAGATGCTTCATATTAATTACATAATTATACGAACCACTAAAATATATGATAGTCAGGAAAATTGAAAGTATAATCAGGGGGTGGCTTCCAAGCCAGGAAACGTTCACCCTAAATCTATTTAAAGACAGCTTAACAAAATTTAAGATAAAAAAAGGAGTGAATTAGATGGCATTTAGGGAAAGAGATAGGCATTTCGGAGACAGATCGGAAAGAAGAGACTTCAGACCCAGAGAGATGCACAAGGCTGTTTGTTCTGAGTGCGGAAAGGAATGTGAAGTCCCCTTCAAGCCCACAGAGGGCAGGCCGGTTTTCTGTAGAGATTGCTTTGCCAAGAAAAAGAGGTTCTGAGAGGAGAGACGAGATCGCAAGATACTTAACCCGCTTTCTGGGTTAATGTAAATCGATCATCCTTAGAAGAAGTGCTGCAAATACATGTAGCTAAAGGGCCACTGCTATGAAGGTGCAGATTATTATGGCGGCTATCGAGACAAGCAACCCGGCCTTCAGCAATTCCCTGAGGTGCACGTATTTGGTAGAGTAGGCGATGGCCGTCGGCGGCGTGCCGCTGGGCATTATGAAGTCGAGCGAGACGCCGATGCCCGCGAGCAGGGCGAGACTTCTCGGATTTATTCCAGTCACGACAGCAAGCGGAATCATCATTGGTACTATTACAGCCGCTGCCGCAGTGTTGCTGGCGAACGCGGTCAGCGCTACGCCAAAGGTTATGATAACCAGCGCAACGAAGAGCGCGGGCTGCCCCATTATGACCTTGTTAAGAACATTCGCCATAGTCACGTCCAGTCCCGAGGCATGCATGGCGAAGCCGAGCGAAATGCCTCCGCCTATAAGCACGAGCGAAGGCCAGTCGATCTTTTTGAAATCCTCGGTGTTAAGCAGCCCCAGCGCATAAAGCAGAAAGACGGGGACCAGGGAAACCGTGCCTATGTCTATCTTGTGGATTTCAGTCGTCAGCCACAGCATAATTGCCAGAAAGAAAATTATAAGGACATGCTTCTGTTTTTTGTTAAGTTTTTTGATGCCCCCCTTTACGTCTATCTTTTTGACCTCGGGCTTGAAAAGAAGCGTGAGGATGGTGAAGGTCGATATTATAAGCGCGACCATCATGGGAAGACCGTAGTAAGACCAGTCGATGAAGCCGAACGAGTAGCCTGCCTGGCTGAGGAATTTCGCGACCAGGACATTCGGCGTGCTGCCGACCAGCGTTCCCAGGCCTCCGATGGTCGCGGCGAAGCCGATGCCAAGGACCATGGATTTGCCGAAGCTTGACTTGCCGGGAAGCATTTTGTTCTCCTTCAGAATTATGAGGCCTATCGGCATCATGAGCGCGGCGGCAGCGGAGTTGGCCATCCACATGGACAGGAAGGCTGTCACGGCGATAAGGCCGAAGAGCACATGCCTCGGCTTCGAGCCGCGGTGTATGAGCTTGTGGCCTATGTATTCATCGACCCTGTGTTTTCTCAGGGCAAGCGCAATCGCAAAACCGCCGAGCACGAGAACGATCAGCGGATCGAAGAACGGCGCGAACGCCTCAGCGGGCTTGAAGCTTCCGAAAATCACAAGCAGAAAGGGTATAATCAGCGCGGTTATGTGCAGAGGCACGATTTCCGACAGCCAGAGCACGAGCGCGGAAATCGTTATCGCGAAGACAATCTGCTGCTGCGTGCCGAAGCCGAGAAGATATGATGAAACCAATATTGCGAAAAGCACGCCGACTACAACGAAGATGATACGCTCTATTTTGCCCCAGTCTCTGACATGGCGCATATTATTATCTTGTATTATCTTGAATATATCCTGAATTTTTTACGCATTGCTGCCCAAACTTAAAAATGGATTGGCCCATATTATCAATATGGCTGACATGGCCGAGGAATACAGCTACAAGAAGCTGATCGAAGACACGCGTAAAATAAAACAGGCGCGCATTTCAATCGCTGATGACATAAAACAGACTTTTTCCCAGAGATTCGACAAATTCGGGAGGGTCCTAACGGAAATATGCCATTATGCGGGCCTTGTAGAAATAGGCGGGGGCAAGGCACTTGCTCTGCGGGTTGACGGTGCGGGGCCTAAAACGCTTATAGCCCAAGCCATGAGGAAATACGACACCATCGGCATAGACTGCGTGGCAGCGAATGTCAACGACCTCGTCTGCATGGGGGCCGAACCGGTTACGCTGGTCGATTATCTTTCGCTTGAAAAGGCGGATGAAAAAATGATAAGCGAAATAATGAAGGGCCTGACCAAGGCAGCGAAAGAGGCAGGGGTCGCTGTCGTCGGCGGCGAGACAGCGGTAATGCCTGACGTCGTGAAGGGCTTCAACCTAGCTGCAATGTCCATAGGCGTTGTTTACAAGGACAGGATAATGACAAACGAGAAGATCAGGCCCGGCAATATCATAATCGGCCTCGAAAGCCCAAGCATAAACACGGAAGGCATCTCTTTGGCGAAAAAAGTGCTGCTGCAAAGGTATGACATAGGAACCCATGTCAAAGAACTGGACTGTTCGGTCGGCGAGGAACTGCTCAAACCGGCCAAAATTTACGTCAAACCAGTTCTCGAAATCCTGCAAAACTGCAAGATCAACGGCCTGGCGCACATAAATACAGGCGGCCTGTCGAAGCTGGTAAAGCTCGCTGAAAAGGCGAACGTGGGCCTAGAGATAAAGCTGCCGAAGCCGGTGAAACCAGTTTTCAAGCTTGTGCAGCATCATGGTCTCCTCAGCGACGGGGACATGTTCAAAGCCTTCAACATGGGCATCGGTTTCATCATCATAGTTTCCGGGGAAGACCCAGAAGACTACGAACGCGTTGCTGACGTGCTTAAGAAATATGGCATCAAACACGAGGTAATAGGCAAGGTCACTGAAATGCAAAAGGTCGTTGTCAACGGCGTGGAGCTGACATAGGGTATAGGGTTATACAAATTTAAGTAATCTATCTATTATTCTGTTTATTATGAAAACCTCGAAGAAAAGGGAAAGCTGGAAATTTTTCTTGGGAATCGTGGTTGGCGTGGGAATAGTAACGCTTATCTTAGCTGCAGGCCTTCTTTCCACAGAAACGCCCTTCGGCAATAAAATAGCGGTTATAAGAATACGCGGGGTAATTGCGCCCAGCCCTGAGCTGCTCACCGAAACCTTTACTCCTGATGAGGCGTTTTCTCTGCTCCAAAGAGCCGAGGATGACCCGGCCATAAAAGCGGTGCTGTTCATGATAGATTCTCCCGGCGGCTCTGTAGTTGCTTCGAGGGAAATAGCTTATGCTGTAAGAACCATGGAAAAGCCGACAGTCTGCTGGATGGGCGACATCGCTGCGAGCGGCGCTTACTGGGTCGCCTCATCATGCGACCACATAATGGCCGACCCGCTCACGCTGACCGGCTCGATAGGCGTCACTGCTTCGTATCTCGAGTTCTCGAAGCTGTTTGAAAAATACGGCGTCACGTACGAGCAGATAACGTCCGGCGAGAGCAAGGACATAGGCTCGCCCTTCAGAAACCTTACACAAAAGGAAAGGGAAAAACTTGAATACATAACCCAGGAAATCTTCTCCTATTTCCTCAGCGACGTGAAGGAAAAGAGAAATCTCACCCAGGCCCAGATCGAGCAGATATCCTCCGGCGACATTTTCCTCGGAAAAGACGCGGTTGCGCTCGGCCTGATTGATTCGGTCGGCACGCTTAACGACGCGAAAGAGAAAGCGAAGGCGCTGGCGGGCGTTGGATACGCGGATTTCGTGACGCTGGAAAGAAAGGGCATGAATTTATTCGAGCTTCTGGGTATGCTTGGCTGATTTTCCGCTTCTGTTCACTTGCATATAAATTTATACCTGATATTATGGAAATAAATGTAAATTTTTCATTAAAATTTAAAAAAATGGAACAAAATACCAAAATTATAAATTATTTCGATAAAAAATAGCATTTAGAATTTTGTTAAAGCCTTTTTCTAAAAAGCTTTATTTGTGCGAGAAGTAGACGACAATTTGCCTGCGATCGTTGGCGTCAATTCTGCCGAAGCCGATGCGCTCCATCTGTATGACGTCGTTGATGTGCAGGTGCGCCATCTCCGGCTCGCCTATCCCTTCTTTAACGGCATCGGCGCTGATAATCTTTACTTTAACATGCGGCTCGCTGACCCACTGTATCTTCTGCATGTCCTTGATGACCACATCGCCCGTGCATTTCGTTTTTCGCGTAAGCGAAATGTTGCAGTAGCCTTTGAGGCGGACGACCCTGCCCCTGAAATCCCTGTTGTCCTTTTCCGATATGTATATCTTCGAATGGTCCACAGGGATTTTCTTTTTGCCGCGCTCGGGGAAATCGGGGTGCAGCACTTCAAAGACCTCCCGCTTCTCAGGCGCAGCGTCCAGCGAAAGCTTTACCGGGTCGATCACGGCCATGTAACGATTCGCGATGGGGTCGATGATCTTGCGGTTCTGCGTGTCGAGGTTGTCCCAGCTGAGTTCTATGTCATTCTTTGAAAGCCCGCACTGCATCGCAAGATTTTTTATCGCGT
>CAYGVQ010000009.1:0-8071 GCA_964353515.1 uncultured archaeon | reverse complement strand
AGTTCTATGTCATTCTTTGAAAGCCCGCACTGCATCGCAAGATTTTTTATCGCGTCCTGATGGAAGCCACGCCTGAGCAACGCGCGGACCGTCGGCAGTTTCGGATCATCCCATCCGCTGACTTTGCCTTCCGCAAGCATCTTCTTGATATCCCTTGTGTGTATCGCCCCTTCTGTGAAGCGAATCATGCCAAAGTTCACGACATGCGGGAAATGCCAGCCGAAAATATCGGCTATCGCCTTCTGCACAGCCGTGTTATGCTCGTGTTCCTTGCCACGGAAAACATGCGTTATGCTAAGCTCGTAATCGTCCACGGCGCATGAAAAATTGTAAAGGGGCCATACGGCGAATTGCGTTCCTTTCAGCGGATGCGGCGTCTTGTTCACCCTCAGAAGCGGAGGGTCGCGCAGTACCGGGTTGGGATCTGACATGCTTGTCTTGAGACGCAGTACAGCCGCGCCGTCCTCAAGCTTTCCCGACAGCATGGCTTCCCATAACCCGAGGTTTTTTTCTCTGGTGTTCGGCCTGCAGGGGCAATCTGTCTTTGAAAGCTTTTGCTGTTTGAAGGCATCTGTCGGGCACACGCATATGTAAGCCTTTTCCATCGCGAGAAGCTGCTTCGCATATTTGTAATAAATATGCAACCTGTCCGACTGGAGGACGAGTGCGTCCCACTTCGTCCCCATTTCAGTCAAATCTTCCTTCAGCCATTCGTATGCATGCGGCTCTATTTTTTTCGCGTCCGTGTCCTCGATGCGCAGGATGAATTTGCCCTTGTATCTTTTCGCATAATAATGGCTCAGGAAAACAGCTCGCATGAACTGGCCAATCGATAGGGGTCCGGTCGGCGACGGGGCGAAGCGAGTGACGACTTTCCCTTCTTCCGCTCCTTCCAGCTCCGAAAGGCCTTCCTGCTTCTTCTCCTGCTTCTCGAGCAGTTCAGGAGCGATGTCTCCAAGTTTTTTTGTCTGTTCGACGAGGGAGAGATGGTTCACTTCCTTGACCGCCTGCTCGACCATCATCCGCACTTCATTGACCCTCGTCCTCGCCTCGGGGCTGTGGGAAATCACCTTGCCCAGGACAGCCGAAGCATTGGCCTTGCCGTTGTAAAATATGGCATTCTGCAGGGCGTATCTGAGAACGATGTCCTTTAGTTTCATAATCACATATTTAAAAGCTGGTAATAAAAAATAATTGTGGTTTCATGAGGTTCGATGCAAAATGTTCTGACTGCGTATTTTTCAGGTTAAAGAGTTTACCGGCATCCGTAGACTGCGCCAACAACAACGGGACAACCTGGAATCCTGTGGAGAAGGCATGCGATAATTTTTCGGGAAAGAGAAGGGCCAGATAAGCTACGCCCTCGTTTTCTTTATGCTAAGATAATAGAAGGCAAGAGAAGCATACGTAAACAAAGCCAGATAAGAGTTGAAAAGCGCCCTCACTATCATCAACGCAAAACTTGGTATGGAAAGCTCCGCCGGCTGGCCTAAAAGTAAAACGTATGCCGCTTCCGGGAGCGATCCGGCTATTGAAACGACCAAGAATATGACCACGGAAAGTATGAGGAAAACGAGGGTGTTGGCCTTGTTTTTGTTCGTCAGGCCCCACGCTTTCTTTAGCGCGTCGAGCGGCCCGGTCTTTTCGAATATGCAGAACGCAGGTGCGATGAAAAGCATGAACATAAGAACTATGCCTGCTATCGAGCCGACCAAGAACCAGACCCCCCCTATGGTTAAAAGCGCCGCATCCATGCCCACCACAACCGAATATGCCAATAAGGCCAAGCCGCCGAAACAGGCAAGAAATATCAGGCCGATAATTATGAACAAGCCAAGCAGGGGCGCGAACCTTTTCTTCGAAACATTTAGGCTCTCTAAAAGCGCTTTTCTCTTGCCCTTGTAGAAATGCATGGAGTTTTCGAAGTACATAGGCATGAGGAAAACCCAGATAAGCCATCCTGCGATGGTGACGGGTAGCATGTACAGCATGAAAGGCACGAGTTTCTCAACGACGGGCAAGCCTTCTGCCGTTATAATCTCCCCCACAAAATAGTACGAGACCAGCCACCCCGAAATGCCGACAGCAAGCTGGACTATGAAAAGCGTCAGGTAAACGTCCTTTCTGAAAGGATACTTCAACGCAGCCGAGAAAATTTTCCCGAAGTCGACACCCATGCTCTATATTTATATCGAGGCGGCTTAAATATTGTTTGAATATTATCTGGTGGACGCATGAAAATGACTTTTCTCGGAACTGCCGGCGGCCGCATAGTTATAATGCTGCAGATACGTGCTTCTGGCGGTTTCATTGTCGAAATGGACGGTGAAATGCTCCACATCGACCCTGGCCCTGGTGCACTGGTGCGCGCAAGGCAGTACGGGATCGACCTACGGAAACTGACGGCTGTGTTAATTTCCCATGCGCACACAGACCATTACACTGACGCCGAAATAATAGTGGAAGCGATGACCGACGGCACAAGGAAAAAACGCGGTGTGCTTATAGGAAACGCCTTCGCAATAAAGGGCGGCGAGAATTACAGGCCAGCTGTCTCTCCTTTTCATATGAAACTTCTGGATAGATGTAAAATCATAGAAGCGGGGAAGAAAACCAAAATCGGCAACGTCGAGATAACCGCAACTCCTGCAAAGCATGGAGAAAGCAAGGCCCTGGGCTTTGTTTTCCGCGGCTCTAAAACGCTTGGCTACACCGGCGACGGGGAGTATTTTGAGGGTATGGAAAAATATTTCGAGGGCTGCGATTATCTTGTCCTCAACGTTCTCCGCCCGCGCGGCAACAAATGGCCAGAGCACATGAACAGTGATGAGGCAGCGAAACTGATTGCGAAGGTTGAGCCGAAACTCGCCATAATCCAGCATTTCGGCATGTACATGCTTAGGGCAGTACCGGAAAGGGAAGCGAAGTGGATCGAGCAAAAAACAGGTGTCAGGACAATCGCGACAAGGGACGGCATGAAGATAGATATGGAAAAAGAAGTTTCCATAACAAACTCAAAAGCAGACCTTGATAAAGCCACCAGTATAAGCTGAGTCATAGGAGAACTGGTTACTGAAAAAAGTAAAAAGCAAAAAGCAATTTATTTATTAACACAAAAGCAATATTTTAAATATGGTTGACCAAAAGCTGATAGATTACGTGACTTCTGCTGTCAACAAAGGCCAAACTGCTGAACAGATAAAAACTCTGCTTCACGAAAGAGGCTGGCCGGAAGAAGACATCGATGAAGCAATTTACATTGTTACGAGGTCAACAAAAACGACGTCGCAACCTGAACCTGGAAAAAAGGGCAGGCACAAGAAAATTTATCTTGTGGGCCTGATAATAATACTTGTTATCATTGGTGTGACAGGCTACTACATTTTTTCAGTAACGGATGGATTAAACTTTTTCTCATTCCTTCAAGGAATACCAACGGGCGGGTTTAACGAAACAGGAAATAAATGTGGTAATGGGGTATGTGATACTAACGAAACATACGAAACATGCCCTAGCGATTGCCAGCAACCTTCAGGGTCGGCAGCTGTGAGTGTAAGCCCTTCAAGCAAAACAGTTGTTAACGGAGAAACATTCACACTGGATGTTGTGATAGCAGAAGTTTCCGACCTATATGGTTTCCAGTTCAATGTGGAGTACAATTCCACAATCCTGCAATTCCAGGCATTGGGACACGGTAACTTCCTCAGCAGGAACGGCCAGGACAACGTGTTCTGCGTTGATTACAACAATCAGACTGCCGGTTTGGTGAAAAATATTGCATGCACCAGAATGGGCAAAAGTTCTGTAAGCGGCAGTGGCGTTTTAGGGACAGTAACCTTCAAGGCGATAAAGAGCGGGACCAGTGATATAAAAATATCCAATGCACAGCTCGTGAGTTCCAAAGTGGAGAAAATCGAATCGACTTTTTCAGACGGAAAGGTTATAGTGTCATGAACAGCAAAAATGTTAGCCTTTGTGCCATTCCTTTTTTCATATTAATCCTTTTATTGACGGCGACTTCAGCCGAAGCGCTTATCAGAATAGAGCCGCAAGCAAGGAATTTAAGCATTTTCTCTACCATGACTTTTACAGTTAACGTCACTATAAGCGGGGTTGATAACGTCTACGGCTTCCAGTTCGATGTGGGCTATAATCCGAATGTTCTGGAAATTGTCAGCATATCGGAGGGTACCTTTCTGAACAGGAGCGGCCAGGACAGGACGTTCTGCGTGGACATTAACAACACAAACCCCGACTTCCCCAACATTCCAAACCCGGGCCTTATAAATGATTTTGCTTGTGCCCGTGTAGGATCAGGGGAAGTTAACGGCAGCGGTGTTCTGGCGAACGTGACCTTCAGGCTGAAAAGCATAACCCAGTTCCCTGCAACAAGCACCATCACCTTGTCTGATGTAAAACTCTCGGACATACACCCGCAACCTCTTACCAATACATCACAAAACGGCCAGGTAACGGTTTATGAATGCTTGAACGGAGAAACCAGGAGTTGCACCGTAGGCGCATGCCAGGGAACACTGACATGCAACTCCAGCAATAAATGGGGAAGTTGTTCTGTTAGTGGGCAGCCTGAAACATGCGACGGCATTGATAACAACTGCGACGGTTACACCGACAACGCGCCGGGAGTCTCGGCAAATTACACGCTTAACCGCAGCTGTTCGCTGAACCATTATGGCATATGTGCAGCGGGAACAGAAAGATGCCAGCAGATTTCAGCGGGTGTTTTCAATTATGCCGGTTGCCCTGCCCCGCAGGAAGAAATATGCGACAACAGCGCTGACGAAGACTGCAACAACGCCGACCCCTTATGCAGGGGCGATGCAGACAGCAACCGCTGCGTGAATATTATAGACCTGGTTTTGATAGGCACGAATTTCGGTTTGACCTCCGGTTTTGATATGAGGGCCGACAGAAACAACGATGGCAGAATAGACATTTACGACCTCGTAACCGTAGGCAAGGACTTCGGCCGCGGAGCTAATTGCCCCTAAAAAATTATCTAATCATATTTCTAAGAAATCTTTCTATTTGTTTTTCTATACCCTTTGCGCTGTCTATAATAAAATGTTTTTCGCGTATGGGCTCGAACTGCTCCCTTATTTTTTGATAAACACAGAAGTCCGCGTCGCTGATGCATTTTGTCTTTGCCCTCTCGTTGAGCCTACATCTGGCTATTTTCTCGCTGCACACGACCTCAACTATCGCGAACTTGCTTTGGTTTTTTTCAGCTATTTTTTTGACGCGTTTTCTCAGCTCCTCTTTGTAGAACGTACCATCAAGCACAACTTTCTTCGACCTTCCTAGATAATAGTCGACCATCTTGAAAAGCATTTCATATACCAAATATTTTTCTTTCTGGGAGTACGCTGGTCTTGGGAAAAACTCCTTCCTAATGATATCCGTGTTGAAAAGAAATGCCTTTGTTTTTTTAGAGATTTCCTTTGCTACGGTCGATTTGCCTGTACCAGGCAGACCGCAGACAAGAATCAGGCTTGTTTGTTTTTTCATATCCTAACTTACCCGTTTTCCTTGTCGTATTTAACTACCTCTCCGGGCAGCGTGGTCGTGTTCGGCCAGAGCTTCCTGCCGGGGTATATCGATGTGTTTATGCCAAGATGCACGTTGCGGCCTATGACCGAGCCGAACTTCCTTCTTCTGGTGTCGATCAAAACTCCCTTGACCATAGACTTCACATTGGCATCGTCATGGCGCAGGTTCGCAATCTTCGTGCCCGCGCCGAAATTGACGTTCTCGTCTATTATCGAATCCCCGGCATAACTATGATGGCCGATGCTCGTCCCGTCCATTATTATGGAGTTTTTTATTTCGACGGAATTGCCTATCCTGCAGTTGTTGCCTATCGAAGTTGCCTTGCGGATATAGCAGTTCGGGCCTATGTCGCAGTTCTCGCCTATCGCTACCGGACCTTCTATGTACGTCCCCGCCCTTAGTATAGTGCCTTTGCCGACGGAAACCTTCCCCTTTAGCGTTACGTTCTTCTCCATCTTGCCTTTCACGCTCCTCTTGGTTCCCGCCAGCAGGAACTCGTTAAGCGCCAGCAAATCCCAAGGATATGTTATCATGAAACAGTGCAGCGTTTCTAGTATCCGGACATCGTTGTCCTGCGCGAACATATTAACAGCATCCGTGAGTTCAATTTCCCCTCTTCCTGATTTTTTGGCCTTTTCGAGCAAAGCGAAAATTTCCCTTCCAATATTATAAAGCGCACAATTGACCAGATTTGTTTTGGGCTTTTCCGGCTTCTCGCTTATGCGAGCAAGCGAAGCCCCTCTTTTTTCTATGACGCCGAAAGCCTTGGCATTTTCAGATTTCATGCAGAGTAGCGAAAAGCGTTGCGCGCACTTTGCGATATCCTCCCTGCGAAAAAAATTGTCGCCCATCATGACTAGGAACTTCTCGCCAGCGGCTTTCTCTGTCTGGAGCAAGGCATGTCCTGTTCCCAGCGGTTCTTTTTGCTCGGCATATGTAATTTTCAGCTTGCCGTATTTTTTCCCGATTAGCTCTTTTATCATTTCCTTTCCAAAACCGACGACAAGTATCGCTTCGCTCACTAGCCCCTGCAGCTGGTCAAGGTTCCTCTCAAGTATTGTCCTGTTCGCGACCTTGAGCAGCGGCTTGGGCCTGCCCACAGTCAGCGGATAGGTCCTCGTCGACTTCCCTGCGCAGAGTATTATGGCTTTCATAAAACGATTTTGGGTTTCTGGTTTTTAAAGGTTAGAAGGCGGAAAGCATAAACCAAGTAATGCCGTATCCCACTAGGCACCCAGCAGTCAGAAAAGGCATCGCGGGATAGAACCTGTCCTTTTTTGCGAGCATGAGCAGGCCCAAAAGCGAGATTGCCACGATTACCGGAGTGATGAGCGCGTACAGGAAGGCGGCAGTCTTGGCGATGCCCGACCATATCATACCATCCATCACAACGCCGGCGAATATCAGCGGGAAGGCGATGTCGCCGCCGCCGAGGATTGCGTTTCTCGCCTCGCTTTTCTCTTCCATGGTTTTTGTCTTTACTTTCGATGTCTTTGCCGTTTTCTTTATTTTTTCCTGCGCCTTAGCCTTGTACGAAAGCATAATGCCAGCGAAGGCGCGGCTCTTCGTCTGGAATTTGGCAAGGGAAATCATGTGCCCCGAACGCCACACAGCAAACATGTCATACGCCGAAATGGCGAGTAAAAGAAGCGTCACCCAGACTATGTCCAGCAGCGGGACGAATATTATGGCGATGCCGGCGTAGATGAAAAGCTCCGTCAGGTTATGCGCCCATATGTTGGGCCTCCAGACCTTGAAAAACGCGAGGAAGAAGCATATGACCAGGGCAATCGCGGCGTCGATGAAAACGCCCAGTGTTATGTAACATGTCATCCAGACCGCAAAGAAAAACATCGCCTTCCACATTTTGATTTTCCTGAACCTCACGAGAAGCAGAATCAGGCCGGTGCCTATCAATATAGCGACGATAACATAGGCGAAGGTCTCGACACCCTGGATGTCGGGCCTTTCCCCTATCGCGGTGTCCTGATGCTCGACTATTATTTCGCCGGTAGGTGCCTGCGTGACGGTTGTGTTGACGCTCAAAGCGTAGAGCCCGATGACCTGCGAAAGGAGAAAAATAAGAACCATCAGCAGCGTTATGGGGAGGGTATGCTTCATAAGATTAATATGCTCGGAATGCTTATTAATGACTTTGAACAAAAATTTAATATGGCATTTCCGTCTCCTGTTGAAATTGAACTGGTTCTTAAAATACTGGTCTCGGCAGGTCTTGGTCTGATGCTTGGCTATGAAAGAGAGGTGCACAAAAGACCTGCAGGTCTCAGGACGCATTCGCTGGTATGCCTAGGTGCAACACTTTTCACGGTCATTTCCATATCCTTCACCGGAAGCAACGTCGATGCGTCAAGGATAGCTGCAGGTGTTGTGACAGGCTTAGGTTTCATAGGCGGGGGTGTTATATTCAAATCCGAGGAGAGGGTACTAGGGCTGACAACAGCAGCTGAGCTTTGGGTTGTCGGTGCAATAGGCTTGGCCG
>CAYGVQ010000008.1:4037-16185 GCA_964353515.1 uncultured archaeon | reverse complement strand
AGGGAAGGCCTGAGAATTCTGAAAGAGGTCGAGGGTAGGAAAGGCAAAAAAATACTGAAACATGCGGTGCTTTGTTCAAGGCTGGGTTCCAAAAGGGAAAGGCTAGTCTACGGAGAAATCAAAGCCCTGATGGAAACCGATCTGCCTCCGCCTGCCGTCATAATAATCCCGGGCAAGCTGCATTTCATAGAAAAGGAATTTCTGGAAACGCTGCGCTAGCTGGCGTTAGACGATTTCCCTGTAGAAGGCGACGTCTATCGCGAATACCACGATGCCCCCCACCACGATCAGCACCACGAAAAGCAGGATGGTTATCAGGGGATTGAGGTTCACGAAGGAGTATATGATGAGATAAATGAGCAGCAGCACCGCAATTATGCAGACTATGATTACCGCGATTCTTAGCCTCCAGCTGAACTGCTTCTCGTGTACTTCATCCTTTTTCAGGAACGACATTAGCCATCGCCTTTTTCTGCTTAAGCTCTTTTTCTAAAAGAGCTTAATATATATTTAAATTAGTTTAACATAAATAATTGTCATCCCGACGTATGTCAAACTATATAAATTAGAAACGCTTAAGAGGCTCTATATGCATTCGCTGCCCGTATTCGACCTGGAAGGGAAGGAGAGAGAGAAGCTTTCGTTACCCACCAGTTTCTCGGAAAGGGTCAGACACGACATCATACAGAAAGCTGTCGTGGCTGAACAAAGCAAATTGAGGCAGGCGTATGGCAGCGACCCGCTTGCAGGCCACAGAACATCCGCCCACTACCATGGCATGAGACACAGCCGCTATTCCCAGATGAACAAGGAAATGGCGCGCATGAAGCGCATCCACAGCCAGGGCAACCTGAACATGACCGCAAGGTTCAACCCGCGCACGGTCAAAGGCCGAAGGGCGCACCCTCCCAAGGCGGAAAAAATATGGGCGCTCAAGATAAACAAAAAGGAGCATATCAAAGCTCTGAAATCTGCTCTTGCTGCAACACTTGTTAAAGACCTTGTTGCCAAAAGGGGCCATGCCATCGCAGATGTGAAGCATGTGCCGCTCGTTCTCGATGATGCTTTCCAGAAGATAAGCAAGACTTCGGAAGCAATAAAGCTGCTTGAAAAACTTGGCTTCATGAAGGAAATCGAGAGGTGCAAGGCCAAGAAGGTCCGCGCAGGAAGAGGCAAGATGAGAGGCAGAAGATATCGCACGAAGAAAGGGCCGCTCGTAGTGATAGCGAAGGATGAGGGCGTACGCAAGGCTCTGGAAAACATACCGGGTTTTGACGTAACGCTTGCAAAAGAGCTTAATGTCAGTTTGCTCGCCCCTGGCACGCATCCAGGCAGGCTGGCGATATTCACCAAGGCAGCAATAAAGGAGCTGGGTTTCGATGGAAAAGCAAAGTAAGGGGAAAGCTGCGAAAGAAGCGGAAACTAAGGATGCCAAAATCAAGAAGGCGAAGGCTGTATGGGACGTCCTCGTTTACCCGCACCTTACGGAAAAATCCATGAACATGGTGGAGATGGAGAACAAGCTCGTTTTCATAGTCAGCAGGAAGGCAAATAAAAAGGATATAAAGGAAGCGATTGAAAAGGAGTTCGACGTCAAAGTCGAGTGGGTCAAGACGGAGATAACGACACGCGGTCAGAAAAAGGCCTTCATAAAGATAAGCCCGGACTTCTCTGCCGCGGACATCGCCTCGAGACTGGGCATGATATGATGGTGATCGCATGGGCAAGAGGATAATCTCGCAGAGGCGGGGCAAGGGTTCGCCCACCTACAGGGTTCCGAGAAGGGGGGAAATAATCATAGTTACTTACAAGAACATCGATGGGAACGTTGTGGATATAGTGGACGACCCGGGCAGGAACGCGCCTGTCGCGAAGGTGAAATATTCTGACGGAAGCATAAACTATCTGATAGCTCCAAAGGGCCTGAAAGTCGGTGACAAGGCCGATTTCGTTCTGCCCGTGGCCAAAATCCCGATTGGGGCGCAGATATTCGGCATCGAGGTCTTCCCTCATTCCGGCCCAAGAATGTGCAATGCCCCTGGTTCTTTCGCGTTTGTTGTCTCGAAGGCGAAGGACAGATGCATCATCCAGCTCCCTTCCAAGAAAACGAAAGAAATCAACGCCGCATGCAGGGCAAGCATGGGCGTGCCGGCGGGGGATGGTTTCAAGGAGAAGCCGTGGATGAAGGCAGGCAAGAAATGGATTGCGATGCACAGGAGAGGCAAGCTCTATCCGAGAACTTCTGGCGTAGCGATGAACGCAGTAGACCATCCGTTCGGCGGTCCTACGAAACCTGGTACGCCGAAGACCGTCAGCAGGCATGCGCCGCCAGGTGCGAAGGTAGGCGCATGGGGTGCAAGGAGAACAGGGAGGAGAAGGGGCAAGACATAAAAATCAGCATGACTTGATGATAATATGGCAAAATTCGAATTCCGCGGCAAAAGCCTTGAGGAAATAAAGAACATGACTTTGGAAGAGTTCAGCCTCATGCTTAAGGCAAGGCAGAGGAGAACTTTGAAAAGGGGCTTGACCGAAAGGCAGAAGAAGCTGCTTGAAAAGATAAGGAAGGATCCGAAGAAATTCCACAGGACCCGCTCCAGAGAGATGCTAATACTGCCTGAAATGGTCGGCATCAAGATGGGCGTATACAGCGGGAAGGAATACGTGCAGCTTGAAATAAAACCCGAGATGCTGGGCCACAGGCTGGGGGAATTCGTTCTTACCAGAAGGAGCGTCAAGCACTCGGCTCCTGGTTTCGGAGCAACGAGATCGTCAAAGTTCGTTCCGCTGAAGTGATGCGCATGTTGAAATATTCGCTAAACCTTAATCCCAAGAAATCTGCCAGAGCCTATGGAAGGTCGCTGAACATATCGCAAAAGAATGCCGTAATCGTATGCAAGGCGATATCAGGCACGCATATCGCGAAAGGCAAGAAACTCCTCGAGGACATGCTAGACGAGAAAAGAAGCCTGAAAGGCAAATATTACACCAGCACCGCGAGGGAGATACTTAATATCGTGAAGTCGGCAGAAGCCAACGCCGAATTCAAGGGCCTCGACATCACAAGGCTGGTGGTCTTTGCATCCGCCCACAAAGGCTTTACTTTCATCAGGCCCAGAAGGATGAAAATGAGGAGAACCCAGCGCAAGATAGCCAATATCCAGGTCGTCCTGCAGCAGAAGTGATGCTTATGTTGCTCAAAAAGTTCTTTGTGGACTATGCGGTAAGGAAGACGAAGATCGAGGAGTTCATAAAGGCCTACCTGCCGGACGAGAGCTATTCAAAAATCGACTTCGAGCGGACGCCTTTGGGCGTTAAGATAGTGATACATACAGACAAGCCGGGAAGGATAATCGGCTCGGGCGGCAGGAAGATAAACGAGATGACGGACAGGCTTAAAGCGGAATTCAAGCTCGAGAACCCGCAGGTTGACGTCAAGTTGATCCCGCACCCGGATCTCGACGCGAAAATCATCGCCAAGAAAATCAAGGCCGCGCTGGAGAAGGGCTACAACTACAAGAAAATAGGCAACATCATGATGAAGAGAGTGATGGACGGCGGGGCGGTGGGAGTCGAAATAGTTATAGCCGGCAAGCTGGGCGGCTCCAAGGGCAGGACAGGGAAGTTCATACAGGGCTACATGAAACACTGCGGGCAACCTGCAAAGGAGCTGGTTGACTACGGCTTCGATGAGGCCGAAACCAAACCAGGCAAAATCGGCATAAAGGTCAGAATAATGAAGGCTGTCCCGATCATAGCGAGCGATATCGAACCCAAAGAAAAGGAAAAGGTTAAAAGGAAGGAAAGCAAAAATAAAGAGTAGCAGGTTCTGATTATGGCGATTCTTAGGGCAAAGGACGTAAGAAAAATGGACGACAAAGAGCTCGAAAAACAGATAAGAGATCTCAATCTGGAACTCGCCAAGGAGAAGGCGAATATTCACATAGGCGCCTCTGTTACGTCACCTGGCAGAATCAGGGAAGTGCGCAGGACGATAGCCAGGGTAAAGACCATTAAAAACGAGAAAAGGGTAAAATGAAAGTGGAATTTTCAATTGCTCAATGTTGGTTTTCACATTTTGTCGGTATAGTTTCTGAAATAGCGGAGAGTGGTATCAAAGGATGACTGAAATCTGCCCCAGCTGCGGCCTTCCGAAGGACATCTGCGCCTGCGAGACCATAGCCAAGGAAGAGGAAAAGATAAGGGTGTCCTCGATAAAGAAGAGGTTCGGTAAAACCGTTACGACGATCGAGGGCATAAGCAAAGAGGTCGACACCAGAAGCGTTTTGAGGGAACTCAAAACGAAGCTCGCATGCGGAGGAACGATGAAGGACGGGGTCATCGAACTGCAGGGGGACCATAGGAAGAAGATAAAAGAGCTGCTTGTTAAAATCGGCTTCCCCGGCGAAAAAATCGAGGTCTCGTAAACAGCGAAGTTCGGGAAGGAATAGATTTTTACAATCCTGAGCTTCTATATTAATTATGATAACGCCAGAAAACCTTGTGCGCCACGAACTGATAGGCCTGACGGTGAAAGTCGTTGGCAGCTCCAATCCGAAGAATATCGGCATGACAGGCAGGGTCGTGGACGAGACCAGAAACATGATAAAGATAGAAAGGCCGGACGGCAGGGAAGCGGAGCTCGCCAAAGAGCAGCACGTCTTTTCTTTCCAGCTTGGCCCCTCATGGATAAAGGTTGATGGCAGGGTCCTCGTCGGCAGGCCGGAAGACAGGATAAAGAAGAAATTCAGGAAATGGTAACGTTATCTTGCACTGTTTTTATAAAGATTGGGCGCCATTACTATATCCATATATATTTAAATAATACATCATCAATTATTGGATTATTATGGCAAAGAAAACCACAACAGCGAAGGCGAAGGACATAGGCCTTGGTTTGGCTGAGCCGAAGGAAGAATGCCAGGACCCGAAGTGCGCGTGGCACGGCAGGTTGCCGGTCCGCGGCAGGGTTTTTGAGGGCAGGGTAAGGTCGGCCAAAACCAAAAACACCGTGATTATCGAATGGGGCTATAACAGGTTCGTCAAGAAATACGAAAGGTTTGAAAAGAGGAAATCGAGGCTTGTCGCCTACAATCCGCCTTGCATGAAGGCGAGGGAAGGCGATTATGTCATAGCAGCGGAATGCAGGCCCCTGTCCAAAACCAAGAGCTTCGTTGTGGTTAATGTTGAAAGGGGAAGCGCATGAAGGGGCTGTCATCGAAGGTAACGTATGGTATATTCACGAAATCTCGGATGAAATGCGCCGACAACAGCGGCGCCAAGATACTGGAAATGATCGCCGTGAAAGGCTACAAGGGCAGGAGAAGGATGCGGCCGAAAGCAGGCATCGGTAGCCTTGTCTTCTGCAGGGTCTACAGGGGGGAGGAAAAGGTCCGCCACCAGGTATTCCGCGCTGTCATCATAAGACAGAGGAGAGAATTTCGAAGAGTCGACGGCCTTCATGTCCAGTTCGAGGACAACGCCGCAGTCATAGTCGATGAAAAGGGCGAGCCGAAGGGCACGCAGATAAAAGGGCCTGTCGCCAAGGAAGCGGTCGAAAGGTTTCCTTCGATAGGCAAGATTGCAACAATCGTGGTATAATATGAAAGCATGGTCCAATAAGTGGGTTTCGAGCAAGCAGCCGAGGAAGCAGAGGAAATACAGATATAATGCGCCCATGCATGTCAGGCAGAAATTCGTTTCGGCCCACTTGTCAGAGGCGCTGAAAAACAGATTCGGGAAGCGCTCGCTCTCCATTAGGAAGGGCGATGAAGTCAAGGTCATGCGGGGCTCTGGCAGGGGCTTCAAAGGAAAGGTTGAGCGTATCAATCTTAAGAAGGCGAAAGTTTATATCGAAGGCTTCAACGTCAAAAAGGTCGACGGCTCGGAGATCCTTAAAGCGGTCGAGCCTTCGAATCTCATTATCACAGAACCGAAAATGGATGACAAAAGAAGGCAGATGATTGTTGAGCGCTCGAGAAAGGCGGGCAAAGAGGGCGGGCAGGAGAAGAAAGGTGAATAAGCATGCATCTGAAGCGATACTCGATACCGAAATACTGGAAGATGGCCAAAAAGGAGTATACCTTCGTTACTGCTCCGCGCCCGGGACCGCACAAGAAAGCGGAGTGCATACCCCTGGTTGTCGTGCTGAGGGACGTGCTCAAAATCTGCGAAACCAGGAAAGAGGCGGAGGGCGCGATATATCAAGGCGAGGTTCTTGTTGACAAGAAGCCCAGGAAGGACCCGAACTATCCTTTGGGCTTCATGGACGTTGTTGAGCTTCCCAAGATGCACAAACACTACAGGGTTGTCGTGGACAAGCACGGGCTTTTGCTCGAGGAGATAAAAGCCGAAGAGGCGGAAAGAAAGCTCTGCAGGATACAGGGCAAGAAGAAGGTCAGAGGAGGGGCGATACAGCTCAGCCTTCACGACGGCAGAAACATCCTGACCGAAAAGCATGACTACAGGCCGAATGATTCCATTCTCATCGAGTTGCCCGGCCAGAAAATACTGCACCACTTCAAATTCGAAAAGAATGCGCCTGCCATCATAATCTCAGGCAAGAACATGGGCATCCAAGGAAAGGTGAAGGAAATCTTCGCAAGAAAGACCATGCTTGAAGACAGCAGGGTCATAATAGAGGCTGGGGACAGGGACATAGAAACCATAAAGGAATACGTTCTGGTGGGTGAAATCAAATGAATCCGATGAGAGCAATACGCCTGGAGAAGGTCACGCTTAACATAGGGGCAGGGGAGGCGGGCACGAAACTGGAAATGGCCAAGAAGCTGCTCGAAAAGCTTTCAGGCACGAAGGTGGTTGTCACCAAAACCCATAAAAGGTCGACTTTCGGCGTTGCTAAGAACAGACCCATAGGCGTCAAGGTCACGCTCAGGGGCGAGAAGGCGAAGGAGTTCCTGAAGAGCGCGTTTAAGGCGAACGAGAATCGCCTAAACCCCGAGCAGTTCGACAGCAGCGGCAACTTCTCCTTCGGCATCAGGGAATACATCGACATACCCGGCGTAAAGTATGACCACGAGATAGGCATCATGGGCATGGATGTATGCGTCACGCTCACAAGGCCTGGTTACGGCATAAGCAAAAGGAAAATCAGGCCAAAAAAAATAGGCAAGGCCCACAGGATAACGAAGGACGAAGCCCAGGAATGGGTGGGGCAGGAGTTCAGCGTCAAGGTTTCAAAGGAAGAATGAAACAAAGGTGTTGCATATGACTTTCGAAAATGCCAAAAAGCAGCTGGAGAAAAAACCCGTGAAGCTTGCGAGATTCATGAAGTTCAACAAACCCAAGGGCAGGAAATTCGGCAGGAGTTCGAGGCCCTGCAGGAGATGCGGCAAAACAGAGGGAGTGATACACAAATACGGCCTATGCTACTGCAGACAGTGCTTCAGGGAGGTAGCCAAGGAGCTTGGCTTCGATAAATTTGAGTGAGGTTCTGATTATGATACCAAAACATATGCTGGATTCAACGGAATTTGGCGGAGGCTTTGATTGATTATGAGACATGATACCGTATCCGACATGTTAACGATAATAAAAAATGCCGAAAGGAACGGGAAAAAGGAATGTCTGGTGCCCAGCTCCGGCATAATAAAGGAGCTGCTCAAAATCATGCAGAAGCACAAGTACATAGGCTCCTTCGAATTCATAGACGACGGCAAGAGCGGGCATTTCAGGATTGAGCTGCTCGGCAGGATAAACGACTGCGGCTCCATAAGGCCAAGGTTCTACATCACCAAAGGCGAGTTCATACGCTGGGAAAAAAGATTCCTGCCTTCGGTGAACATCGGCCTGCTTTTCATTTCAACACCAAAGGGAGTGACTGACCACAAAAACGCCAAAAAGGAGGGGCTTGGCGGCTCTCTGCTGGGCTATATTTATTAGGTAATGGGCATATCCATGGAAAAAGAGATAAAGGACGCGATGAAAGAGAAGAAATTGCTGATCGGCAGCAATACGGTCTTCAAAAACATCAAAAAGGATGCCATCAGATACGTGATCTACTCCAGCAACTGCAGCGACGAGGTCATGGGCAACCTAGACTATTACAGCAAAAACTTCGGCGTGGAGATGAAGAAATTCAGCGGCAATTCAAGGCAGCTGGGAGAGATATGCGGCAAGCCCTTTAACATTATGCTACTGGGCATAAAGAAGTGAGCTGATAAAATGACGATAAAACTTACGACCGAGCACGTGCGCATTGTAAGCACTTTCGAAAGACTGGTAGACGTCCATGTCAAAGACTGCCTGCTGGACGAGGACACGGTTTATTTCCTTATAGAACCCGGGATGATGGGAAAGGCCATAGGCAAGAAAGGGAGCAACATCAGAAGCGTTTCAAACGCCCTGGGGAAAAAGGTCAAGATATTCGAATATGCCGACACGCCTGAAAAAATGGTGAGCAATCTGATACACAACGCAGGTGCGATTGAAATTCATGACGGCGTGGTGAGTGTGTCGGTTCCTGTATCGGGGAGATCGATTGTCATAGGCAGGAACGGCAAGAACATCAAAATGATAAGGCAGTTCCTCGAAAGGCATTTCAACATCAAGAATTTAAGGCTGAAGTGATATTAAATAAGGACTGATAGGTATGCCAGGAGCATTCGCTGCAAGGAACTTGAGGAAGAAAAGGAGCAAGTTTAAATGGAGCTCTGACAAGAAAAAGAGAGGACTGATGAAGCTCTGGAAGAAAAGCCCGCTCAAGGGCGCTCCGATGGGCAAGGCCCTGGTGCTCAAGAAAAAGGGCATCGAGCAAAAGCAGCCGCACTCCGGTATCATAAAGGCCGTAAGATGCCAGCTGATAAAGAACGGCATACAGGTAACGGCTTTCGTCCCCAAGACAGGCGCCATAAAGCACATAGACGAGCACGACGAGGTCCTCATCGAGGGCCTGGGCGCTTCGCAGGGCGGCGCGATCGGCTCGATGCACGGCGTGCAGTACAAGGTCGTTTCGGTAAACGGCGTTCCCTTGTCCGAGATACTCAAGGGGAAGAAAGAGAAAGGCAAAGGAAGCGGATAAAAATGGCTGTTCTTCTTTTCAACAGGTGGGACTTCACAGGCGTTGAAGTCAGGGACCTTGGCTTGAAAAAATACATGAACCTCACGCCGGTCGTGGTCCCGAAAACAAGCGGCAAATACGGGACAGTCTCGATCCACAAGGCAAAGATGAGCATAATAGAGAGGTTCATCACCAAGTTATTTGTCCCTGGTCACAGGGGCAAGAAGCACAAGCTTACGTCAGGGCATGTTGTAGGCAATTATCAGAGAGTTTACAACGCGATAAGCGACGCCTTCGACATCATAGAAAAAAGAACCAAGAAGAGCCCGATACAGGTTCTCGTGAGCGCGATAGAAAACGGCGCCTTGTACGAGGAGGTCATGGGCTACAGGGTCGGGGGCATAATAGCGAGGAAGGCCGTAATAGTTTCTCCGCAGAGAAGGCTTGACGTCGCGCTGAAATTAATAGCGCAGAACATTTTTTCAAAGGCATTCCACAGCAAGAAAACGTTCCCGGAGGTCATTGCAGAGGAGCTGATAGAACTGGCGAACAACGACCAGAGGAACAACGTCATCCGCGAGAGGCAGAGAATCGAGAAGGAAGCGGAAGGCGCGAGGTAATGGCTGATTCTGAGTTTTGGGAATTGGCAGAGCCTCGGACGCAAACTTTATATATTGGCTGTAAATTAAAGAAATTAAAATGAGGGAAAATATATGATAACAAAAGATTTGTCGCTGATAATAAAGGAGCTCATGCTCAGACCGGAGAAGATCCGCAACATAGGCATAGTCGCACACATAGACCATGGCAAGACCACCCTCAGCGACAACCTTCTTGCAGGCGCCGGCATGATATCCCAGGACCTTGCAGGCAAGCAGCTGGCGATGGATTTCGACAAGCAGGAGCAGGAAAGAGGCATAACCATATTCGCCGCCAACGTCAGCATGGTGCACGAATACAACAAAGAGAATTATCTCATCAATCTCATAGACACGCCGGGCCACGTTGATTTCGGAGGCGACGTGACGCGAGCGATGCGTGCTGTCGACGGCGTCATCGTTCTTATAGATGCTGTCGAAGCTGTCATGCCGCAGACAGAAACAGTCATCCGCCAGGCGCTTAAAGAACGTGTCAAACCTATTCTTTTCATCAACAAGGTTGACAGACTGATAAAGGAGTTGAAACTCACGCCTGAGCAGATGCAGGAAAGATTCAAGAAAATAATCACTGATGTGAACGCTCTTATACAAAAGTATGGTGAGAAAGAATTTGCCGAAAAATGCATAGTCAATGTTAACGATGGAAGTGTGGCTTTCGGTTCTGCGGTAAAGAACTGGGCCATATTCGTTCCATATATGCAGAAGGCCCACATAACCTTCAAGGATGTCATAGATTTAACCAATAAGGGGCCTGAAGGCGAAAAGGAGCTCGCTAGAATTGCTCCTCTGCACATAATAGTTCTTGATATGATAATAACGCACTTGCCAAATCCTCTGGTTGCACAGAAATACCGCATACCAAAGATATGGCCGGGAGAAAAAGAATCAGAAGTAGGTAAGGACATGGCAAATTGCAACCCCAACGGAAAACTGGCGGCAATCGTGACCAAGCTTTATCCTGACCCACATGCAGGCTATGTCGCAACAGTGCGCATATTCTCTGGCAAAATAAAAACCGGCCAAGAAGTTTATCTGGTCGGCATGGCAAAACCGCAGAAGGTTCAGCAGGTTTCTGTTTACAAGGGCGCGCAGAGGGTAGGCATGGAAGAAGTCGATGCCGGCAACATCGTTGGCATCGTCGGCCTGAAGGAGTCGTTTTCCGGCGAAACCATCTGCGACCCTGACAACATAATCCCCGGCTTCGAGGCCATAACCCATATATTCGAGCCTGTCGTTGTGAAAGCGATAGAGCCGAAAAAACCGCAGCAGCTAGCAAAGCTGATAGAATTCCTGAAGAAAGTTGCCAAAGAGGACCCGACGCTTAGGGTAAAGATCAACGAAGAGACCGGCGAATACCTCGTCTCGGGCCTGGGAGAACTGCACATAGACGCCAAGATAGAAAGGCCGCTGAAAGACGAGGGTTTGGAGGTCGATGTTTCGCCGCCTATTGTTATCTACAGGGAGTCTGTGCGTGGCCCGACGCCTCAGGCTGTCGAGGGCAAGTCGCCCAACAAGCATAACAGATTCTACATACTTACCGAGCCTCTCGAGGAAAAAATACATCAGGCCATGATAAGAGGCGAGATACCTTCGAGCTCGGAGCTGAAGAAGAAGGACCTAGAACTGCAGGAAAAACTGATAGCCTTGGGTTTTGACAAGGAAGAGGCGAAAAAAATCAAGCTCATCCATAACCGCAACATTTTCCTTGATATGACCAGAGGCGTTCACGCAATACTTGAGGTAATGGAAATGCTCAAAGAATCCTTCACGGAAGCGATGGACGAGGGCCCGCTTGCCAAGGAGCCATGCGACGCCATAAAGGTAAAGCTGGTCGACGCGAAGCTCCACGAGGACACGATACACAGGGGTCCTGCGCAGGTCATACCCGCTGTCCGTTCTGCGATAAGGGAGGCGATGGTATTTTCCAAGGCCTTCATCCTAGAACCCAAGCAGATAATAAGGATCGACGTCCCGAACGAGCAGATGAGCGGGGCGATGAAAGAAGTCCAGAACAGGAGGGGCCATATACATGAGATAGGGGAGGAGAGGGGCACGACAACGATAACTGCGAAGCTGCCCGTCTCGGAAATGTTCGGCTTCAACTCGGCGCTTAAATCTTCTACCGGCGGCAAGGGCTTCTACTGGCTGATAGATGTCGTATACGAGCCGCTGCCAAGGGAACTGGAGCCGAGGGTTCTGACGCAGATCAAGCAAAGAAAGGGCATCAAGGAATAAGCCTGTTCTTCTCATGCCATCTCTGATAAACTTTTAATATATTGATTGCAATTATTCTTACCTATATGGGGCCGTGGTGTAGCTAAGCCTTTTTCAAGAAAAGGCTTGAGCGAAAAGGAGGAGAAAGCGTTTGACGCAGGTTTCACCTGCGTCGTTCGAATCTTTCACTCCGCTTCGCTGCGTTCGCCTTCCAAAGAAAAGGGCTCTGCAATGGTCTAGCATTCAGGCTTCGGGA
>CAYGVQ010000008.1:0-3937 GCA_964353515.1 uncultured archaeon | reverse complement strand
CGTTCGCCTTCCAAAGAAAAGGGCTCTGCAATGGTCTAGCATTCAGGCTTCGGGAGCCTGCGACCTGAGTTCGAAATAAGCTTTTTACCCAAAAAGCTTAAGCAAAAACCAGGAGCTTTCTGCTTCCTGTGCTGCGCATCGGAAATCTCAGCGGCCCCATATAAGCTTTTTACCCAAAAAGCTTAAGCAAACTTAACTCAACGCATAATGTTGAGCAAATGACAAGTCGATGTTGAGTTAAGTTCAAAAACCAGGAGCCTACGCTTGCCCTTACTGTTTTATATTTGAAGACGGCAATAATTATTATGCTCAGTTTCGTGCTTCTGGCGATCGGTATATGCGGTTTCGGCCTGGCGGGATATCTGGATTTGCGCTATACTGAATTCCCTGACTGGCTGCCCTATTCAATTATAGTATTGACCCTGGCTGCAAGAACGCTTTTCTCTTTTCTCTGGAATGATTGGTCAATTATAACGAATTCTTTGTTTTTTGGCATCATGTTCCTTGGCCTAGGGCTACTGCTGTATTTCGCAAGACAATGGGGCGACGGTGATGCGTGGCTGCTGGGAGCGCTGGGTTTCATGTTCCCCAGCCAGCTTGAATTCGGGACAGTCACGCTCCTGCCATTCCCAGTTACAGTTATTTTCAACTTCCTCTTGGTATCGCTTGTATATCTGATCGCATACTCGGTTTTCCTGGGGCTTAAAAACAAGGAGGTAAACAGAAGGTATCTGAAATATTTAAGCGGGGAAAAATACAAATTCATCGGTATGATTATATTTTTCTTCGGCTTTTCCTGGTGCTTCGCTGTAATAATGCATTTCATGTCTTTCAGTATGATAAACATAATGCAAATGGCAGCGCTACCCTTTCTTCTTACATTCATACTTTTCTTCTCTTATTATGCTAAGGTCGTGGAAAAAAATCTTTTCAAAAAAAAGATAAAAACCTCAGAACTGAAGGAGGGCGACGTCATACTCGATGGCCGATGGAAAGGCCTGAACAAAAAGGATATCAGAGAAATCAGGAAGGGGGGCAAATATGTCTGGATCAAAGAAGGCGTGAGATTTGCCCCTGTCTTCGTAATAACCATGATAATAAGCATTTTTTACGGGGATTTGATATTTATATTGGTTTAAAATGCTTATTTTTTTATTCTAAGAACTATAAATCTTTTTGGAACAATTTAAATTCATTTTTATTGTTTATGGAACGATAAAAACAGTCTAGTTGCCGTATTTGCATACCCGTGCGACTGTTTCACCCGATTTATATATACCCCCTTGGACAACTATAGACTAAGCATCATACCCTTATCGCCACTCAAAAGGCGATGCTAAGGGTTTGAGATGTTCAAATATAGGAGGTAAAATATGAAAATAAAGAGACTAATTGCAGGGGGTCTAGCGGCAGTAGCTGTAGGGGCTACATTAATAGCAGGAGGTTTGGCAGCGAGCACATTCGACCAGAGTATGGGTCAGTTCGTCACCATAACGGACAGCACACTTAGTTCTCCGGTAATAGTTGTCGGAGCGGGTGTGGACACAACGGACGTTATCGGTGCGGCGGACATCGCGGCGAGTTTGGTTTCGAACTATGCCGTGAAAGACACAGCCATACCGTCAACAGGAGGCATAGCAACAGTGGCAGACGGCGTGCTGATAAGAAGCGACCTTAACAAGCCATACCTGACAAAGACATTCACGTCAATAAAGAGCACTATTACAAAGACGGATCTTGCGACGCTTCTGGCGACCCAGGAATTCACAGACATGAACGCCTCAACCATAAGCTACACACAACAGATACTTCCTGGAACCGGAGCTGTAAACTACGGAACGGTCACCGATCAGACAGAGCCGAACTTGTACACCACGTTCGACAGCACTTACACCTACCAGGTTAAGGTATTATTCCTTGGCGGGTTGGACACGAGCGCCGTTGACACGAGCTATAAGCTGAAGCTTTTCAACAAGGACTACACCTTCGGCAGTGCAGTAAACAACCAGACAATAACGCTGTTCTCCTCAACGGGTGCAGCGACATTGAGTCTTAGCGGCGTTGGCGACGAGGAATCCATAACTGTAGGTGGCACCAGCTACACTTTCAAACTGTTAGGATGGGGTCATGAAACTGACACCAACCCGGGTGCTTTCTTGCAGATAAACGGCGTTGCAACAACACCGACAGAGTGGAGACAGGTAGGCACTTACACGATACCGGGAACGACCACAAAGGTTTACGTGAACTCCGTATCTGTAATATCAACTGGCGGAACAGAGAAATCTGTATCAGCCCAGCTGTTCGTGGGTACGGACAAGCTTAAGCTGGAGGACGGTGTTCCGGTAGAGAAGAACGACGTAGGTCTGGTGAGCACAAGCGTAGCGATAAGCGCATCTGGCTCAAAGATCAACTCAATAACAATAACAGTGGCTCCGGACGTTGCAGAGTACCTTTTGGACGGCAAAAGCTTTGTCGATCCTGTCTTCGGATCTTTCAAGTGGGTCATAAGCGGCATGACACCTGGTTTCAAGGATGCCACCAGGGACCTGATAAAGGTTGGGAAGGACGGCACGAACAAGGTGAAACTGACCTTCAAGAACAAGGAAGGTTCTCAGTACGCAGTTAACCCGTTCTACTATGACACATCAGCCTGGGAGAGGACAATAGACGGAACGCATGAATTCTGGGTGACAGAAACAAACCTTTCGACTAACACGAGCAACATAACCGTAGGAGACTACTTCGTATTGTCAGCAGCAGGCAACAAGGCGTCTTACATATACAAGTACGCATCCTACTACCCATCGACAACGACATCAGCGAGATACGTTACCTTGACGGACGTGTCTACAGCACAAGCTCAGAAGATCTACTACAATCAGGACCCATACATCAGGATAGGAGCAGATTCCTTCAAGATAATGATGTTGGGTTACGGCACAGACTACGCCATTGCAGCGGACCTTAACGGCGGCGGTGTAATAAACGCAAGCAACACCGTAAAAATCTACACCGAAGGCGAGGCTGTAATAGACGTGGACAACTCGGTGCACAACATCCTGATAACAGAGACGCCATTGTACCAAGTAGGCAACGACCCGGCAGGAGAAGCGATAAACGTATCAGCAGCATACGATGCCAGCACATACGTGAGCTTCACTATACTGCCAGCATCAGCAAACGGCAACCAGATAGGAACTTCCAACAAATACAGAGGTGTAACAAGCTACGGAACATATATCGAAAGAGACACTGATACAGACACGGTTGACATGTATGTACCAGGCAACAGGCCGGCATATGCAAACATAGCCGTTGGAACCAACCCGGTTGTTTCGGTAGCTGGTGGTGTCAGCGGAACGTACAAAGCAGCTGTCCCAGTAACAAACCCAATAGCCAAGTTCCCAAGCGAAATCGCGCAGACCAGCACTCTGGACAAGCACATCATACTGGTGGGCGGTCCATGCGCTAACGCAATCGTGAAGGACATACTGAACTCTGCGTGGAGCGTCAGTGATTCTTGCGCTGCATGGGGCACAAACGCTGATCTGAAAGACGCTGGAAAGGGCCTTATAAAGATCGTTGAAGGCGTGTTCGGTTCAGGCAAGAACGCACTGATAGTCGCTGGTTCGACCGCTGCGGACACAAGGAATTTGATAGCCAACAAGGTTATCAAGCCGACAGTGTTCAACGCGCTGACTGGTGCAGAATACAAGGGAGCTGTTGCGTAAGAGTGAAACGACCATAAATTTGGGGTTAAAACCCCATTTCCCCTTTTTCTTTTTTATTTTGACATCTTCAGGCGAAGGTATAGAAATTGCCCGAACTAGCCTTTGAAGGCGTAAATAACAGCAGCGTTCTCGTCGCCCCACTGCTCGAACCTTTTCACTGTTATGAAGGCGCTGCTGTTTGCGAAATATTCTTCCAGATAGGC
>CAYGVQ010000007.1:4001-16739 GCA_964353515.1 uncultured archaeon | reverse complement strand
GACGATAGACCTCAAGGCGAAAATCCGGACAGTCCCGGACTTTCCGAAAAAAGGCGTGATGTTCAAGGACATCACCACGCTGCTCAAGGACTCGGATGCCTTCCGCTACGCAGTAAAGGAAATGATAAGGCACTTCGATGGCATGCGGGTAGACAAAGTCGTTTCCGCCGAAAGCCGCGGCTTCATTCTTGGCTCGGCCATAGCGTATGAGCTTGGCGCGGGTTTCGTCCCGCTGCGCAAGCCCGGAAAACTGCCGTGGAAAAAAATACGGGAAGAGTTTAGCACGGAATATTCGAAAGACGCCTTCGAGATGCACGAGGATTCGATAGAGAAAGGCGAGAACGTCCTCCTGGTGGACGATCTTCTCGCGACTGGCGGCACGATGGAAGCGGCAGCGAAGCTCATCGAAAGGCTCGGAGGCAACATAGTCGGCGTCGCGATACTTATAGAGCTGGGCTTTCTTAAGGGAAGGGAAAAAATAAGCAAGTATGATGTTTTTACGATCGTGAAATACGATACAGAGGAGTGATGGCGCATGCTAGACATACAGCTTTTCAGGAACAAGCCTGATGTTATCCGCGAGTCGGAGAAGAAACGCTTCAAAGATTCTTCGCTGGTTGACAAGGTCATAGAGCACGATAACAAATGGAGGGACATTCTGAAACACGTGGAGTCCCTGAAGCACAAGAGGAATGTCGTTTCCCGCGAGATAGCAGAGGTGAAAAAGGCCGGCAAGGACGCGAAAGCGAAGATACACGAGATGAAGAAGATAGGCGAGGAAATCGCCGAGAACGACAAGAAGGCGGAAAAGCACCTAGCCGAACGCGAAGTTTACAGGTACAAGATAGGCAACGTTCTTCACGCTTCAGTCAACGTAGGCAAGGAGGAGCATGAGAACAAGTTCGTCAGGGCATGGGGCAAGCCTTCTGTCCTCCTCAGGGACATGGAGAATTTCAAGCGCGACTCAAGGGGCACGCTGCAGTTCGAAAACCTGCACTTCGAGCCGAAAGGCCATGTCGAACTGCTCGAAGACCTGGATCTCGCTGACACCGAGCGCGCCTCGAAACTGGCAGGGGCGAGGTTCTATTACCTTAAAAACGAGCTGGTCATGCTCAACCTCGCGCTCATAAGGTTCGGCATCGATGCCATGGTCAAGCAGGGCTTCACGCCCATGTGGACGCCTTTCATGCTGCAGAAGGACGCCATGTCTGGCGCGGCTGAACTCGCCGATTTCGAGAACCAGCTCTACAAGATAGAGAAGGAAGACCTGTTTCTGATAGCGACTGCCGAGCAGACGCTGGCAGCGTATCACATGGGAGAGGTTTTCAGGGAAAGCGATTTGCCCAAAACGTATGTCGGCTTCTCGACTAATTTCAGGCGCGAGGCCGGCTCGCACGGCAAGGACACGAAAGGCATCTTCCGCGTCCACCAGTTCGACAAGGTGGAGCAGTTCGTTTTCTGCAGACCCTCGGAATCCGAGGGATGGTTCAGCAAGCTGATAAAGAACGCTGAGATGCTTTACCAGAAACTCGAACTTCCTTACAGGATCATGTCCATATGCTCCGGCGAGATGAACGACAACGCCTCGATAAAATATGACCTCGAGGTCTGGATGCCGGCGCAGGGCAGGTTCCGCGAGGTGGTCTCATGCTCCAACTGCACGGATTATCAGGCCAGGAAGCTGGGCATAAGGTACATGCAGAAGAACTGCGAGACCGGGACGGTCCACACCTTGAATTCGACGGCCATCGCGACCGAGAGGACGATGAGCGCGATTCTTGAGAATTACCAGCAGAAGGACGGCAGCATAAAGATTCCCAAGGTCCTCGCGCCATACGCGGGCTTCAAGGAGATAAGGAGAAGGCATGATCGTCGACGAGCCTAGGACAATAGAAAGGCTCGATCTGTCCAGGGTCGTTGCCTCGCTGGAGAGATTCCCCGAGCAGTGCGACGAGGCAATAGCCCTTGGGAGGAAGTTCGCCACGAAAATCAAAAAGCCCGGGAGGGTTTTCGTGTGCGGCATGGGAGGCTCGGGCATCGCCGGCGACATACTGGCGGGGCTTTTCCCGGACAAGGAGATAAGGGTTTTCAAGGGCTATGACCTTCCTGAATACGTCCTGCCCGAGGATGTCATATTCTGCCTGAGCTACTCGGGCAACACCGAGGAAACACTCAGCGTTTTCAGGGAGGCTGTTAAAAGGAAGTGCAAGGCCATCGCCATCACGTCGGGCGGCGACCTCGAAAAGGAATGCGCAAAACACAACGTGCCTTTGATAAAAATACCCAAAGGCATCAAGCCGAGATTCGCTCTCGGCTACCTGCTGATGCCGATGGTGGTCATTCTCGAAAAGGCGGGCTTCATTGAAAAACAGAAGCTCGATCTCGTTGTCAAGAATCTGAAGGAAACCAGGGAGGAGATTAAAATTTCGACCCCGGCGAAAGACAACCCTGCGAAAAGAATCGCCCTCAAACTCCTGGATTCGGTGCCTGTCGTCCACGGCTTCGGCATTTACGAGCCCGTCGCCTACAGGGCGAGGACCCAGTTCAACGAGAACGCGAAAATCCCTTCGTTCTCCGAAACCTTCCCTGAGCTAAACCACAACTCTATCCTTGGGTGGCAGGACGGCAGCCTGGGCAAGGGCTTTTCGGTCCTTATAATAAGGGATAACAGAGAAAGCGAACAGATGAGAAAGCGCATAGACTTCACCAAGCAGCTGATAAAAAAGGCGGCAAGGTCCGTCATAGAAGTGTGGTCCATCTACCCCTACGCAATTTCCCGCGTGCTTTCAACCATGTACGTGCTGGATTTCGCAACGGTTTATCTGGGGCTCCTTCGCGGCAAAGATCCTGGCGACGACAGCCTCCTGGCGGAGCTGAAAACTATTTTAAAAGGCCCGGAATAATATTTATAGGGTTCAGAGGTGTGTTATGAAACTGCTTTTCATTTCAGGCATGAGGGATATAGACAGGAAGACCATAGTTGAACTTGCGCTCCAGCGCTCGGGCCGCAAGAGGGAATTCACGGTCGTCGACTTCGACAAGATAGAGGACATAGGAGAAGAGGTGGAGACGCTCTCCGATCTCGGGAGCGCCAAGAGACTGATTTCAAAATTTTACGAAAGGGTTGAGAAAAGCATAATAACGCTCCTCAAGGAGCAGAGCGGAAGCCTCATAGTCAGCGGCTACCTTACCTTCAAAACAAGGCACGGTTACATAAGGGCAGTGCCTGATGATTTTTTTCATGCGTTCAAGCCGGACACGGTCGTTATCCTTGAACAGCATCCCGACTTCGGGGAAAAGGTTGACCATGAAAAAATCGAGCAGCAGCAAATCAACAAATATTTCGGTATCATCTATTCCTCGTTCTCCGGCTCCACGTTCAAGATAATAAGGTTCAAGGAGAAGAGGATGCTCGAAGCCGTCAACGAGCTGAGCGACATTATAAGGTACTAGGATTGTGATGCCATGTTTCTGCCATACCCCTATCAGGATATCTTTGTCTGGTCGATGCTGCTGTCCTTTCTCATCAGCCTCATCTACAGGCTTTTCACCAAGCCCGGGGAAATCCGCCAGCTGAAGAAGGACATGAAGTTCTACAGGGAGAAGTCCAACGAAGCGCGGAAGCAGAAGGACATGAAAAAGGCGAACGAGTACATGAGCGAGACGATGAAACTCAGCCAGAAGCAGATGCGCCACACCATGAAGCCCATGTTCATAACGCTGGGCCTCGTGTTTATAATCCTCGGCTTCGTGAACCAGAACTACAGCGGCGTGGTCGTAGAAACGAAGGCGCTTGACGAAAACACGGCTGTCGGGCATTTTTCATACGCGGGCTTCAACCACTCGCTGAAGGCCGAAAAAATTGACGATGCAATAAAGATTGCGATAGACACGAATGACAACGGCGACTTCTCGGACGAGACAAGCTACTCGAAAGGCGAGCTCTTTTCCGTGGGCAACGCCGACTGGGTGGTGGAGCCGCTCGGCATGAACCAGACCAGGATGGACATCGCCGTCAGGATGCCGTTCACCGTACCTTTCTTCGGAATGGACTACCTGGGCTGGCTGTTTTGGTACATACTGATCTCGCTGCCTGCCACGTGGATATTCAGAAAGGCGCTGGGCGTGGAGTGAACGCTTATTTTCTCACGCCGTACATGAACAGGTCGGGCACCCACGTCTTGACCATTATGTAGATCACCAGCGTGTCCACGAAAAGGAAAAGGCCAATTATTAAAATCCCCGTGACTATCGTCATGTTCAGTTCCCCGAAGTTGCACGAGAATTTTTCCTTGTAATCGCAAACCATCTTGGTGTCCATCATGGCATCGAAGGTGAAAAATATGAAAAAGCACGAGATGAATATCACCAGGGCGCCGAGGAAAATGACGAGTTTCATTGCCTTTCTCCCTTACTTTTAATAATTCTTTTCTCCCTTATATAAGGGTGTCTTGACACATGGCCGCACACGAGGCACGTTACCACCACCGCCTGCCTGTCTTGCCTCAGGCGAATCCTGCAGTTAACCCCCGGCCTGAGATACGCGTTGCATTTTCTGCAGAACTTCCTTCGCTCCTCCTTCAGCCTTACCTTGTAGCGCATGCCTATTTTCCTGGCGAGCTCGACGTAGCGCTGCGCGCGCTCAGGATGTTTTGCGAACTCGCGCTCGGCCTGGACAAAAAGTATCTGGATCCTTTCCCTGGCGATTTTTCTCCACGCCTCGGGCTTTTTCCCTGAGCGCATCATGCATTAATCTTCGTTTAAGGTAATAAAAAAATTCCCAAGGCTATCCCTGTCAAAATGAAAAGTAAAAATCAAAGACAAAGATTTATTTTGGTTTTTCTCCGCCGGCTCCTCCGCCTCCGTGCCCGCCCTCTTCCTGCCCTAGCCAGAATATCACTATGGCCAGAATCACTATGAAGAACAAGACTGTCCAGAAATCGGAAGTCATTGTCCATCCCGGTATGTTGACCAGCCATGCACCGCCAGCTCCGAAGAAGATCACTATGCCTATGAAGACAATCAGAAGGACCAGTATCCACTTGCTGGTTTTGCCCGTTGTCAATGTGGCTATATCAAATCCCACGAGAGCAAGCAGTATCACTATGAAGAGTATCCCTGTCGCTATCACCAGCCACATGCCTGACATTTCTGCGAAGAAGGTGACGATCATCGTGTTCCAGCTGGAGTAAACCATTACGAAGAACGCGATGACAAGCGATATCACTCCCACCGCTGATTTTGGCATCCTGTCCTTCATTGCCCATTTGAGCAGCCCGTAGACTATCGCTAGTGCAAGCAGGAACGGAAACAAGAACTGGAAGAAGCCCAGCCTTGACATGTTCTGAATCAAGAGTTGAAATGCTCCGTCTGCCATATTAAATTATTGTGATACAACCTTTATAAGTATATCTTCCTGCGGCAGATAGCGCTTTTTTTTAATTCTCTTAGAAGCGGAATCAATGTGAGAAACAAAGATTTATAAGTATATAAAACTACTATAAAGTGATAAAATTGATGACCATAAATAAATTTGGGAATGGGATGGAATGGCCTTAAAGCCAGGTGCTGAAAGGGCGAAAGAAGCCTGGGAGACGATGAAAAAATATTCTGATAGATGCTCCTCTGAACACACTTCACTTAGCGCGTTGGCAAGGGAGCTCTATAAGGAGTTTGACGGCTTTATCAGCTACTACTCAGGTGAAATTGAAAAAGGCAAAAAGAAGGAAGAAATAGGCCAAGAGGAGTTGGAAAATTTCCAAAAAATCAAAACTACACACAATGAATATACAACAAAATTCAATAAAAACAACAAGTCAATAGGCGCTTTTTCAAAGCAGCTTAAGAAAAATGTCCAAAAGTATGATGCTAATCTAAAGAAAGGCAGACAAGATGAAAAATTGGCTGGAATGATAAATGAGGGCTATAAACTTCTTGTAAACACCGCGGTGGAGACTTTGAACCTCGTTACCAAGGAAATGCCAGGATTTTATGTCGAAATCGCGCAGGCAAAAGATGAGGTAGAGAAATTCAAGCAATCTATCAAGAAATATATAGACAAGTTAGTCGAAGTTTACGTACCGGAGGAAATGAAAAAGCAGCCAAAGGCGACATAATTTTTATTCATTTTTTATCTTATATGCCTTCCATAGAATTACAACCACTATTATTATCCCTATTATCCACATCAGGTTAGAGTTCGATATTATGCTGCTTTCGGGCCAGTAGTCAGAAACGCTCATCCTCGCGAGCAGCACTAGGACTAGCACGAGGATGACTATGAGCAGGACTGGATCGATGCCCTTCTTGCCCTCCTTCCCGCTTCCTCTCAGCGGCTTGAGCACTATCCATATCAGGAATATCACGACAAAAAAGCCGGCCGCATACGGCAGGATGGAATTGATGAAGGCGACGACCTGTGAATTCATTACGGCGAAGAAGGCGAAGACTATCGCTATTATCCCCTTCACCGCGCGGTTGGCGAAGACCTTCGAGACCTCGAGCGCGCCGTAGACGATTGCCAGCACTAGCATGAAAGGCAGCAAGATTTCGAAGGAGATCAAATCGTACGGGAACATAATCACCACTATATACCGAACTTCTGGGCGTTCATCTTATACCATTCTTCGTAATCATGCCAGGCGCCGGTATTTATAAACTTGCTCAGGAGGACTATTGCCTGGTCGACCTCTCCTAGCTGCATGAAAACCTGCTCGGCGGCCTTCGGGTCTTTCTTTACCTGATCCACCCTCTTCTCCAGCACCCTTTTCCTTTCGGCGAGAAGCTTAAGCGTTCTTTCAGCCCTTCTCCTGTACTGGAGGACTTTTGCCGGATTAAGCTTCATACCGGTCACTTCCTCGACGAAATGAAGCGCTCCTCCCCCGGCTTCGACAGCCTTCGCTTTTGCCCTCCCGCCTCCCATAATTCCGCCGCCCCTGTACGATATCATGTACAGAAAGCCGAGGATTATGAGGCCGAACAGCCAGTATTTGCTGAACATCACGAACCAGCTATAATATCCTTGGAGGATTATGAAGGCGTAAACGCCTACAGCCAGAAGAAGTCTCAGGCCCTTGTGCTGGCCCATGATTTTGTTCGAAAGGATCCATATGAAAATAACGATGAAAAGGGTCGGGAAAAAAATCAGATAAAACAGCTGGTACAACTGGCCCTGGTTAGAATATTCATACACGAGGTTCTGGTTGATCTTTAGAATGTCGACCAGCATCTCGAATATGTCAGCGGCCATGATAAATTATTGTAAAGGTAAGTTTAAATTTATGGATTCGGGATCACGTCCCTTTACTTTATGTGCTGTGCATCAGCGGCTCCCTTCCGAAAGGTATCTTCTTCATGCCGTCCACGTGTTCGTGAACCTCGTCTTCTACGAAAAGCTGCGCCCCTGGTATACCAAGGCCTCTTGCAAGATTGTATAAAGCAGCATCTTTTACATCATACCAACGACTCCCGCCTTCCTGGAAGGCCCACATTGTTAAATCGTTGGGTCTTGCATAACGTGTTATAACTATTTCACCGTCTTCATATACCTTCTTCCCCTTTCCGAATTTTTGCGTTGCTATTATATCCAGACGTGCGAATTCCTTGAAGAATCTGTCAAGCTGCTCACGACCCTTTAAGTCACCGTGTATATATTCGTTGTCGGCATCGGTAAATGACCATATTCTGGTGTAATGTTTTTTAAGTTCTTCTGTAGTGGGACCGTTGAGCCTTCTATGAAAATCTAAAATTTTCTCTTGGTCATGACCGCTGCGGCATATTTCCTTTATTTGTCTTATCTTGTCTTCAAGATCATCTATCCCCATATCACTTTTCCAAGAAACATGAAGCGGCATCTCAAATTGCCTGCCTTTATACGGCAAGAATTTGTACGTGACGGTATAGGAAGAATCGATGTCAGTAGAGCCTCTCCTGAAGGCATCCCTTCTTGCTATAAAGGGAAAATCCTTGCCCGCCTTTGTGAATCTGTTTGAATAACAAACGGTCGCCAAAGCGTCTTTGAATTGGTGAAGAGAGCCACTTATCAGGCCTTTCTCATCGGGATCAGGTATTGCCTGTAGGAGCTTTTGACCCATGTAGTAAACTCCTATTTTTCCGGCAGCACCCAGAACTTCTACCGGGTCATCTGCAAAATCTGTTAGATTATAACCTCTTAGCGGATTACCGCTTCTGTCCGCAGGTCTGTATATCATGTATCCACCTTTAACTACCCTCCGGTCTATATAAGACCTTTGAGCCCTCCCGGCAGTTTTGAAGCATATTCGTCCGCTATCCTGTCAGCGAATTCCTCTTCGTTGACATAATCGGGCTTCCTTATCCAGCCCTCTGCTATGCCCTTGTGGACGCCTTCGTGGGCCAGCACTTTCTTGTCCGCCTTCTTGCTGAGCAGTATCTCGCCTTCCTGCGTGCATGCGCCCAGGTATTTCTTGGGGAAGAAAAGCTCTTCCACGAAGTCCATCAGATAACCGAAAAAGCTTGTCGGCTCGCCTCTGACGGCCTTCTTTATCTCCCCTTCGGAGGCGATCTTGTAGGCATCAGGATTGAAGTAATTTTGCAAACCGTTTATAGCCAAAGCTACCGCCTGGCCTCCAAAATCTCCCGTGCCCAGATAATTTTTGAATGGTTTTTTCATCCCGCACACCCTTGCTTTTAACCTCTGTTTTTGTTATTTCTATTAAGTAATTAAATCCAGTATTTATAAAGCTTTCGCAGGGTGTTTTTCGATATGCATCGCCGCTGTTTTTAGCGGTAAAGCGGTCCCTGAAAGGGTCTAAAAAAGGCCGTTTTGGCCTTATTTCCGCCGGAAAAGGCGGGAAAACTTTATATAGCGAAAATGGAATTATTTACTGACAACGATTTAAACGGCGTAGAAAAAGGGATTAGCAGGCAACTTTTGGCGAAGTTGCCATCGCGCGAACCCAGTTCGTTTGGCGACGAATTGAGTTCATTGAATCTGGTTCTCGTGTGTATTCTTGAGTATAAGCTAGTTTTCTGGAAAATAATTGAAAAAAGGACATAAAAGCATTTCGACACTGAAAAATAACTGATGCAAAATATAATTTCCAGCATAGAAATGCGGCTTCAAAGAGGGGTGAGAAAATGGGAGAGATAGTGAACGAGAGTGAAGAAATGAAGGAAGTTAAAAATGAGGAGGCGGTAGTAGGCCAGGGCGTCGCTGTAGCCGACTGCTTCGAGAAGATAAAGCAGGAGTTCAACCTGGACATGATGGGAGCGAGGATCCTGGTCATGGGTGTAGGCGGCGGCGGCAACAACACGATAACCCGATTGACAGACATCGGCATAAAGGGGGCGAAGACAATCGCTGTAAACACCGATGCCAAGCATCTGGGTATTTCAAGGGCGCATGAAAAACTCCTTCTCGGCAGGGAGGTCACGCATGGCCTTGGGGCAGGCGGGTACCCAGGCATAGGCAAGAAAGCAGCGGAGGAAAGCGAGAGGGAGCTCAAGAAGGCGCTCGAAGGCATAGACATGCTGTTCCTTGTCGCCGGCATGGGCGGAGGCACAGGGACAGGCAGCGCTCCTGTGGTCGCGAGGATAGCAAAGGAGATGGGCGCGATAGTAATAGCGAACGTTACCATGCCCTTCAAGGTCGAGGGCGCCAGGATGGGCAAGGCAGAGGACGGCTTGTACTCATTGAGGCAGATCTGTGACACTGTTATTGCGATAGAGAACGACCGTTTGTTGAAGATCGCCGGCAAGCTGCCGCTCAAGCAGGCGTTCTACGTCGCTGACGACCTCGTGGCGAACATGATAAAGGGCATAACCGAAACGATTTCGCAGCCTTCGCTGGTCAATCTGGACTACGCCGATGTCAAGGCGATAATGCATACAGGAGGCGTGTCCACGATCGGGTTCGGCGAGGCCGACGGCAACGAGCGCGCGGAAGAAGCGATAATAAGGGCGATGTCCCACCCGCTGCTCGACGTCGACTACCACGGAGGGACGGGCGCGCTGATACACATAACAGGAGGTAATGACCTTCGCCTGGATGAAGTGAGCAGGATAGGCGAATACGTTTCGAAGCAGCTCGATCCTGAGGCGCCAGTCATATGGGGGGCAAGGATAGAGCCTGCGATGAAGAACAAGCTAAAGGTCATAACGGTCGTGACAGGCGTCAGGTCGCCTTATATAATGGGCAAGATTGGCGGCGCTATGCCGGAGCCGCTGCCAGAGCGCAACATTCAAATGGAGCTCGGCATACCGCTGCTTGCGTGAGCATGGTGCAGGAAGAGATGAAACCACAATCACTTTAGAGAAGGGAACAGAAGCGGAATCGATAGAGCCATTCACCCCTCCTTCGAGGCTGCTTTGCCCTTCGCAATTTCTTTTCTTTTTTATGCCAGCCGCCCCAAATTATTTTTATGGGTTCGCAAAAGGGGCAATTGTTCATGGTCGCTGTTATCTTCATGATAGGCGTGGTGTTCGCCGTGCAGCAGTCGCTTTTCCAGTATTCAACTGTTGAAATGGCCCAGGCTTTTAAAGCACGTCATGTGGACCTTTTCAGCAACATGGTCGATGAGGTCAACGCAACCATAAGGAACACATATTACTGCAACGAGACCAAGGACAGCTTCCAGCAAAGGATAGAAAAGCTGAAAACCTCGCTTCTCGAGGAGCACGGAAGGGAGTATTCGATAGAGATTGTCTATGCGCTCAACTGCTCGAACTGGTTCAATGCCCCGCCTAACCCAAATCCTCTCAGGATTACGATAAGCGTTTCGGGGGAAGGCAAAGACGCCAGGGGAACGTTCGATTTCTACCACGAAAAATAATTCAGCTTGTTTTAAATACTGGATTTTGTATGTTCGCCGTGCATTTGCCATCAACACATTCGCATTTGAATGCGATGCACGACGGGCTAACACATGTGTACATAAAGCTGGGGAATTCAAGGTGGCAATTAGAAACCGATTCCCTAATGTTCACACAATAGCAGTTTGACTCCTTGCAGTCAGAATCCGCGGAACAGGAAACGTCGCAATTTTGGAAATTAAAAATCGCGCATTTGAACGACTCGGTCGCATACAGGGCAATTGAGACGGAAGCAACAGCCAGTATTATTATGATGACCAGAAGCTTCAATTTCATGGTTATAACTTGGAATTCCGGCTAATAAATAATAGCCCCGGGCGGATTCGAACCGCCGTCGCCGGGTTTCTTCTTCACGGGGAATTTACTCCCTCATAGCTTCAGAGGCAGTTTGACGCATGCCGTGCATGCGTCCTTCGCTGCCGAATCCAAAGCCCTGCATGCTTGGCCTCTACACCACGGGGCTAAAGTCATCATCGGTATATCTACGTTATGCTAAGTAATTTATAATAAGAAAGAAGGGGCTTATAACTTATTTTTTCAGTGCCCTTATCCCTTCCTGCGTGATGGTGTAGCACGGCGCTCCGACCGCCTCGATGAATTTCAGATAGCCGAGGCTGTTCAGCTTGTTTATCGCCATGACGCCGTCGTTGATGCCGCTTTCGGTGAGGATCCTTTTCAGCTCGTCCCTTCTTATGAGCTGGCGCTGGCCGAAAACCTCAAGAATCTGTTTTTCGTTTTCCGTTAACATACTTTATAATTGGGGCCTACCCCTTTTTATTTTTTGCGACTTTTTCACGTTTTCGTTCAATGTTTGGAAGTCGCTGTCGCCACGCTTATCCAGGCCAAGCCTCCGATGAGCACCAGAACGAGCCCGAGAAAACATGTGATGGTGTAGGCAAGGGGCGAAACCCCGACCGTTTCCTGGACATGGCCGAGTAGCCATGCCGCAGCCGCTATCAGCGCACCTCCAAAAAGCCAGGAGGCAATGAGCTTCGCTGTCATTTTACACTTCCTTAAGCTGGTCTTTGAACTCTTTCGCCTTTTCCTGGAGTATCTCCACCGCTTTCTCAACTATGTAATCCGGCTCAAGGCCGGAAATGCTTTCGATCTTGAAAACGAACTTTGTCGGGTCGCCCGTGATCTTGATGTTGCCGCTGCCCACGTCCTCACAGGCTTTGCAGTCGTCGCAGTTGTACGGGTCGGTCAGGACCAGTTTCCTGTTCTTTATTGCCAGCACGCCTTTCGGGCAGGCGCTGACAATCCTTTTGAAATCATCAGTCTTGGAAACCTCTATGGAAGGCAGATAGCTGTAAGCGACATTGGCTGTCTGAAATTTGGCGTGGTCCTTCCCCCTTCCCAGCCTTGCTATTGCCTCGAGTTTTATGTGCTGGTCTTTCAGCAGCTTCACAATCGGGAAATCAGGGAAAGTCGGCTTGACGCTCTTGTTGGATGACTTGAGGTCGGAAGAATAAACCATTGCCGGGCCTGTTTTCTCCAGCGCAAAGAAGACCTGGCAGGACGGACATCCCTTGCCGTCGCATTTGCATTCTTCAACGAAATTGAACTTGTCGGGGTCGAACTCCAGCGGTATCAGGCCCAAGCGGTGCGCTATGGTTTCATCGAACAGGGCTGATGTGTTGTTCCATAACTCGAGGACATCGATGGTCATGTTCGGAATCTCGCCCACCATTATCCTTCTGAGCGTGTTCGCAAACGCTGGATTCGTGCCTTCCAGAAGAAACCTCAAATTCTCCCCTTTCCTGCTGATTATCTTGATTTTCAAACAATCACCTAGGCCGATGGTTATCTCTAAATATTATCAGACGAGTATATAAATTTGATGCGGGGGCAGGGATTCGAACCCTGGAAGCTACTAAAGCACTAGGT